>DATHUN010000448.1:0-2433 GCA_035462205.1 Anaerolineales bacterium | reverse complement strand
GTGTTGACCATGATTAGACATTCCACCCAGACCCAAATGATCCCAGAAATTATTTGTAATTCGTTGATTGTGTCTTTTGGCAGTAGTTCAATCCTTACGATCCGCTATATAATTTTTAAACACATCTTCGCACAGGAGGTGATACGTGGCAAAAATTGTTGACATCGAAGGGATTGGACCAATGCAGGCTGAGAAACTGCAAAAAGCCGGTGTGCGTTCGATTGCAGCTCTATTGAAGCGTGGCAGGAATGCAAAGGGCCGCAAGGAACTTGCAGCTGCTACAAACATTGATGAATAAAATCTTCTAAAATGGGTTAATCATGCAGATCTCTTCCGGGTGTGTGGGATCGGGTCAGAATATTCCGACCTCCTCGAAGTCGCTGGAGTCGACACAGTACCGGAACTAAAGCAGCGCAATGCCAAAGCACTCTATGACGCACTGGTCAAAACGAATGAGGCAAAGAAGCGGGTCCGAAAAATGCCCACGTCGCAGCAAGTCGCAGAATGGGTACGGCAGGCGAAATCTCTGGCACGGGTGATAGAATATTAGACTGGCGTCCGGATAAACTCAGAACATTGTCCGGTGGAGCAAACACCTGGGTAAAGCGTAACAAATGCTGAGCCGCTACGGTGTACGATGGCGAGAGCTATCTTAAGCGACGCAAGAGCTCGCCCGAAATTGAAATCCGATTGAATTAGTAACTATAAAAGGAGTAAACAATGGCACAAACGATTGAAAGCTTGATTGCGATGATTCCCAAGACCTTGCCGAGCGAGAAAGGCAAAAAAGTAGATACCAGCGTCCAGTTGAATGTGACTGGTTCCCAAGCTGGGCAATGGAACGTCGTCATCAAAGACGGGAAGGTGGATGTCGCAAAAGGAGTTCATCCCGCTCCCGAATTGACCGTGACGGCAGATACGGCTGACGTGCTGGCGGTTGCAGACGGGAAACTCGATCCTACTCAAGCTCTCATGCAGGGTAAGGCCCATGTCAAGGGCAATCTATCAGAAGCCATGGAACTGGCTAAAGTGTTCATGCCAGGCTAGCCAACGACCAGCCACCTGGAGAGGAGTGAGCCGTTGCCAGGATCGCCCCTGTCTAGCAGGAGTAAAGTAGAAAAGCGCCGTTCGGGCGCTTTTCTCGTTGTCATCAGGATTGGGAGCTTAGTAGAGCCTCAACTTCCGGCTTCTGCTCTATTACCTCCGCCGCGACATCCCGGAAATCGCCTGTAGTAAGGCGTTCGCTACAAGTTGCCCTGATTGCTGGCGATGAGGTTTCTGTGCCATCGGTCCCGCTGACATCAGAGCCGTCATAGCTGCCTGCATATTATCCTGCCCCTGCTGTTTTGCGTTCATGAAGTTCATTCCAGCATTCAACAGGTCACCGATGTTAACTCCATCGGATTGCCCCTGCTGGCCACCCATCAATGATCCGGCTAGATCGGAGCCAGGCAGTGGAGAAGATTGTTGTCCACCTCCCAGTAAGGACTGGATCAAAACCATCGCGTTATCGGGTGTCACAGCCTTTTGCCCCTGAAATTGTTGCGCAGCTTGCGCCAAGCCCTGAGAGTAGATTTGCCCGGAGCCACTCTGGGCATTTTGTGCGAGATATTCGCTGGCATGCTGCAATTGAGTGGATGGAGCGGAACCGCGCTGGCTTGCCATCGATTGTGTGATCATGTTGAATGTCTGGACCATGTTATCGCCATGATTCTGGTTCTCACTGTCGGCCTGGTTAAGGGAGGACTGATTTGCTGCTAGTACCTGAGCGGCGACATTGAAGAGTGCCGATAAATCTGCTCCTCGCTTTGGTCGTTGGGATGGAGTCTTGGTCATAGAATTATCCTTTCTTGTTATTGAATGAGCTACAGGTAGTACCTTACTTGGCTTAGTGCGGGCTAAGCAGACCGGCCTCTGGTGTCATTGTTAAGGCGGACTTTCCACGATAGCGATGCATACTCCCAAAAGATGTGCATACAGGACAACCATTGGTTTCAACGACCGCATTATAGCATCTTGGAACGAGGAACTGGCGTTGCAATCGTTGACCGTGTCCCTTCAAAGCAATCCAAGGAATTCAGAGAATTTGCCGTGCGTGGCAATGTCATGGATCATAATGGTACGTATAGTTGATTTACTACCCAACGGTGTGCGTCACTCGCCGTCGAAGCGAAAAAACACCAGGCCTGATAAATGCCTAAAAACGTGGCGCGTATCCATCGTCCGCTAGCATCATGAGGGATGGCATAGCAGATCGCCCATCAGCTGGTCCAGCCATGACTATCGTGCAGGCAGGGTTAACCGCTCACAACTGTGTCATTTGAGGGATTTGAATCCCGTGGTCATCTTACGGACATTCTCCTCGATCCCTCCTTGTGGCTCCTGTACTGGCTCCATGTACAATCGGCCCCAAGCCAGCCGCCCATCGCGGAC
>DATHUN010000447.1:0-4944 GCA_035462205.1 Anaerolineales bacterium | reverse complement strand
ATCAAAAAACTGATTAGACTCGTAATCGTGAGCCAGAATCGTAAGCCAATTTTTATGAGTTTCATTTCATCTCCAGATTTATTGCGTAATAAAGATCTGACCATCGTTGGTAATGCGGATCAAACCGCGCTGTTGCAGCGCCGCCAGTAAATCCCGCGCTTCCTGTACCGTTTGCTGGTCAGATTGGATTTGGGCATTCGCGTGTTGCAGTTGACTTTGTAACTGCTGGTCACGCTGTTGATATTGGGAGACCAGGCTTTGCAGTTGAGCGATCTGATCGTTTTGCGTCGTGGCACTGGATGCGTTCACCGCCTGGGAAGGCGAGTTCGAAGGTGTAACGCCATTCTTGTTAAAGAAGGCTGCCCCACCGACGGCCAAGATTCCAAGCCCTACACATGTTGTGATTGCCAGGGCGACAAAAACAGCGATCATGGATTTGTTCATAACTCTCTCCGTAATTTTCTGTAGTATACAGATGATAAGTTATGAACAAATGAAAACTTTGTGTGTTAATTGTGTCGGTTGCGAAGCCCCGTTTCCTGCTTGAAAAACTAGAATTTTTGTTCTATAATCTATCTATGGATGCAATTGGTACGCTGAATTTGCTTTCCGAACAGATGGAGTTGGAGCATGCCGAAGAATCCCACGCTTCGTCTGCTACCTCGCACGAACCTGTCAAACCGGCTTGCTTCACACCCAAGGAACAGCGTGCAGCGTTCATCCAGCCGGCTCACCTCCCCAACGGAAAACAGATCAAATTACTGAAAACCTTGCTCTCGTCGGCTTGCGAGCGGGATTGTTATTACTGTCCCTTCCGCGCGGGACGCGATTTCCGGCGCGCCACGTTCAAGCCACAGGAATTTGCGGAATTGTTCATGAAGCTGCATGACTCTCATGCAGCCGAAGGAATTTTTCTCAGTTCGGGCATCGCCGCCGGTGGCGCCAATACCCAAAACAAAATTTTAGATACCGCAGAAATCCTGCGCCATAAGCTTGGTTTTAAGGGATACCTGCATTTGAAGATCATGCCCGGCGCCGAAAAAGGACAGGTGGAGCGCCTGATGCAGTTGGCAGACCGCGTGTCTATCAATCTGGAGGCGCCCAATAGGGACCGATTGGCGAAGCTTGCGCCGCAGAAAAGCTTTGTCGAGGAACTGATTCGTCCGTTGAAGTGGGTGGAGGAAATCCGCCAGACCCAGCCGGCCTACAAGTTCTGGAAGGGCCGGCATCCCTCCATGGTGACACAGTTTGTGGCAGGCGGCTCGGATGAAACCGATTTGGAGTTACTGACCACTACACATTGGCTAATCAGGAACCTGCGCATTCAGCGTGCATATTTCTCTGCATTCCGCCCCGTACACGATACACCGCTCGAGAACAAAGCCGCGGTGGATCCGTTGCGCGAGCATCGTCTCTACCAGGCATCCTTTCTGCTGCGTGATTATGGCTTCGACCTGGAAGACATGCCTTTCTTGCAGAACGGAAACCTGCCCCTGCCCACCGATCCCAAGCTGGCGTGGGCACGGATGAATCTCAATGAGAAACCCGTGGAAATTAACCGGGCCGGAAAACGCGAATTGCTGCGCGTACCCGGCATCGGCTTGAAAGGTGCGGAGGCGATCCTGCGGGCGCGACGAACGATCAAACTGCGGGATGTAGCGTCCCTGCACAAGATGGGAATCATTGTCGCCCGTGCCGCGCCGTTTCTCCTGCTTGATGGCAAAAGACCGGAGACGCAGCTGGCGATGTTCTAATTTCCATTTCAGGTGTTTCCAAATTATGGGGTTTCTGCTTAAGAGACATATTTACAGGCCCGAGAGGAGAATGCGATGAAGAAATTAGTCGTGTCAAAATTGAGATCGCTCGATGGGGAATCGCAAGCCAATCTTGATCAAAAGCCATCGAAATATTAAGATCACGACCTCGAATACCAGACGATGATGGATTACCTCCTCCTGCGGCGAGATGACCTGCCCTATGATGGCAATGTGTATGAATTTGAGGGATCGCAATACAAGGACACTGAAATATCGTTTATCTGGGTGGATATGCCGCCGGGTGGCAATGTGCGCTTACACAAACATCCTTATAAAGAGATTTTCATTATCCAGGAAGGCATGGCAACCTTTACGGTCGGGTTGAGTACATTGGAAGCGCAGGCGGGCCAGATCATTATTGTTCCTGCGGATGTGCCGCATAAGTTCAGGAATGATAGCGACAGACAATTGAAGCAGATCGATATTCATCTTAACAAAGATTTCATCACCATGTGGTTGGAAGATTAGCGACGTGTTGCACCTCACATAAAGACTCCATGTCATTCTGAGCAACACGCTTCGCGGGCAGCGAACAATCTCGGTCTCTGAATAAGTTTGCTCAGTATTCTGAGATTCGTCGTCGCTTCGCTCCTCCGAATGACATATCCTGATTTGTTATACTAGTACTCGGACAATTTAAAACTGTAGGGTAGAAAGGTCCATTCTTGCGTTCAAATACCTTCCAAATTAATCTTGTTGGAGTACTAGCCTACATCTTTAGCGTTGCGAGACAACATAAATAGAGAGGAGATTTATCCATGACAAGTGAGACGAACGTTTCAATCCCCAAGCATTCCATAGAAGAACTTCGCACAATTTTCCCAGATCGAGTGATCGCGCCAGGCGATGCTGAATATGATAAGGCGCGCACTACATTTTATGGTGGCATCGATCACCGACCTGCAGTGATCATTCGTGTCACGAACGCAGACGAAGTCGCGCGCGTGATCTCCCTCGCGCGTAGCACAGGAATGGAATTATCCGTTCGCAGTGGTGGGCACAGCGTGATCGGTCATTGCATTGCGGATGGCGGGATCGTTTTGGATCTATCACTCATGCGTGATCTTCAAATCGATGTCGAGGGTTGTACTGCATGGGCCGAGCCGGGTTTGACCGCAGCCGAATATACAAAGGCAGTGGGCGAATATGGTCTCGCCACCGGGTTTGGCGACACGGGTTCCGTGGGCATAGGCGGAATTACACTGGGAGGCGGTGTTGGTTACTTAATCCGCAAATATGGATTGACAATTGATAGCTTGCTAGCTGCGGAACTGGTCACTGCGGATGGGCGATTCCTTCCGGTGGATGAGAAAACGAATCCGGATTTGTTCTGGGCGATCCGTGGCGGTGGCGGCAATTTCGGTGTTGTCACGCGTTTCAAATTCCGCTTGCATGAAGTTCCTTCTGCAGTTGGTGGAATGTTGTTCCTTCCGGCGACGGTGGATTCGATTTCTTCGTTCATTTCCCTGGCGGAGGCTGCACCGGAGGAATTAGCCACGATTGCTAATGTTGTCACCGCGCCGCCCATGCCATTTCTTCCGGCGGAATATTATGGCAAGCCGGTCATTATGGGGATGTTGGTGTATGCAGGTGATACCGCCGAGGGAGAACGAGTCCTCGCTCCGTTTCGAGAAATCACAACGCCCCTCGCCGATATGATGCGACCGATGAAATATCCGGAAATTTATCAGCCTGAGCCGCAGGACTATCACCCGGTTGGTGCCAACCGGACGATGTTCGTCGACTCGATCGATCATGAAGTTGCAAAAACCATCCTCGATTACCTGACTTCGTCGAGCGCTACCATGGCAGTGGCACAACTGCGAGTGCTGGGTGGCGCGATGATGCGCATTCCTGTGGACGCGACGGCATTCGCGCATCGTAATTCGAAAATCATGGTGAATGTTGCCGCCCTCTATAATCAGCCCGATCAGAAAGCAGAGCATGAAGCCTGGGCCACAAATTTCGCCGCTGCTCTGCAACAATCCGACAAAGGCGCTTACGTCAATTTCCTAAGCTCTGAAGGCCAGGATTCTTTACGCGCTGCGTATCCCCCGGAGACCTTGAAAAGGCTTTCGGCGATTAAAGCCAAATACGACCCGACCAACCTTTTTCATCTCAACCAGAACATCATGCCTGCCAGGAGCTAATGCTCATGGAGAGTTTGACACTTCGACCGTGGTCGAACGAAGATTTACCGCTCCTCGAAAGGCTGATGGGTGATTCCGCAGTCATGGAGCACCTGGGAGGTCCCGATAGTCTGGAGCAGATCCGTCAACGTCATGAGCGTTATCTGCATTTGCCGGAGACCGATCATATGTATGCGATTATGCTGGAAGATTCACCTGTGGGCAGTATCGGTTATTGGGAAACAACCTGGCAGGATGAACCGGTCTATGAGATGGGTTGGTTTGTCCTGCCGGCGTTTCAAGGGCGGGGAATCGCGACACGTGCAGCAAAGCTGCTGCTTGATCAAGCTCGGTCCGATCGTCGGCATCGATCTATGCACGCGTTCCCAGGTGCCGATAACCCCGCCTCCAATGCGATCTGTCGCAAGCTGGGCTTCTCCCTAATCGAGGCGTGTGAGGTGGAATATCCAAAGGGACATCTCATGCAGGCGAATAATTGGCGATTGAATCTCTTCGGAAATTGATATTTCAAAAGGAGCAATAATGGCTAACACACTTGTCAAAGATGGTTATGTTTCGGTGAACGGACTCGAGATGTACTATGAGATTCATGGCAGTGGACAGCCGTTAGTTCTTTTACATGGCGCCTTCTCGGCGGTTGGAACCTCATTCGGAAGCTTACTTCCGGAACTTGCTAAAACTCGTCAGGTGATTGGCTTTGAACTTCAGGCACATGGGCACACGGCCGACATAGATCGTCCACTGTCGATGGACTCTATGGCAGATGATGTGGCAGCTGCCATCAAAGAATTGGGTTTTGAGTCTGCCGATGTTTTTGGCTACAGCATGGGAGGCGGGGTTGCTTTGCGGGTTGCCATCCGCCACCCAGAAGTTGTACGCAAGCTTATTGTTGCAGCAGTTACGTATACGTTCAGCGGTATCCAACCCGGCTTGATGGAAGGTTTAGGCAACATGACACCGGAAATGATGCATGGGTC
>DATHUN010000446.1:0-6945 GCA_035462205.1 Anaerolineales bacterium | reverse complement strand
CGCGCCGACCTCATTTTGCGCGTGGAGTGTGCAGATGACCTGCCAAACGTGCAGATCGATGTACAGAGACTGGAACAGGTGCTGGTCAACCTCATCCATAACGCGGTCAAGTTTACACGTCCCGGCGGAGAGGTCGTCCTTTTCGCAGAACCAGATCACGGCCTGGTGCGCTTCGCCGTTCAGGACACAGGTATTGGCATCCCGGAGGAGGATATCTCGCGCATCTTCGAACGATTTTATCGGGTCGATAAATCCCGAACGGGCAGTGGCACAGGCTTGGGATTATCCATCGCCAAGCATATTGTTGAAGCGCATGGCGGCAAAATTTGGGCGGAAAGTATCGAACGACAGGGTAGCACGTTCTATTTCACTATTCCGATGTAAGCCGCGCCTTGCATAATTGTTTTGCTATTGTTAGCTCATTGCAAAACGCGGATGGAAGGTTCCATGCTATCCTAGGGGCATGGAAATATTTCTTGCCGTAACATCGATTACAACGCTGCTCGTGCTCATCGTAGCTACAACGCAAGAACCGCACGCCTTCCTGTGCCAGCAGGAAGTGACAACGAAGAACCACTGATCGCGCAAGAAGTATTTCCTTCTCTCTCCTCTGTACATGAGCTCGGATCTCCTCCCGGGCTCATGTACTTTAACAGCTGGTGTTAACGAACTCTTAAACCATCCTTGAAGTGCTATTAAAGGATACTCGGTACACTGATCTGTAGAGGAGCCTGAAATGGAAATCATCATTCACACGTTTTTTGTTTGGTCCTTACTCGGAATGCTCCCCTTCGTTCTCTTGATGGCGACGTTAAGAAGAAGACAGGTGCAATAATTAAATAAAAACTTCGCAGACCTTTCGATCTGCGAAGTTAGTAAAAAATTACTTGGCAATCTTCAGAGCCTGCTCTCAACCAGTTACGGACCGATATAGCTCAGCCGTCGTGAGACAAAGTCATCAAAGTAATATGTGCCGCGGGTGCCGGTGTCGATGCCGTAGATTGCACCCAGACGCACGCGATCGATTCGCCGTGTATCGTTATCTATGCCGGACAAGCCGGGTTTCTGGACACCGTCCACCCACAGGACAAGGCTGCCGTTATTTGCTCCTACAGCATTCGCCGCCTGCCAATTGATTTCAATCGCATGTTTCGTATCACTGATCGTCACCCAGCCTGTCGCCTGCCAACTGCCACTGTCGTTCAGCACAAGAAATTGGATTTGGTAAGCGCCGCTAGAATAACGGAATTCCGTTCGAAGTACCGCGGTCGAAGTGCCAGCATATGCAACGAAGATGCGATGACTATCCCCGCTGGCCATCGAGATCGAATTGGGGTCAAAATAGAAGCGGGCTCGATAACGCGGCTCACTATTCGGGTGATCGTCTGTCAGGTAAATCAAGTTGGTGTCATCGATGACTGCCTGCATGCCTCTCGTGCCCACCAGAGCAGCAGCCGAGGTGACACTCAAATCGCCAGCATCGGTCACACTAGAGGTCCAGCCAGAGAAATTGCCCGACTCAAAGCCATCCGAAAAGATCGAGTCCGTGCTAGAGGGGGTACTTGTGGGAGTAGACGTAGAACCGCCCGTGCTCGTCGGGGTGGGCGTATTCGTCTGTGTAGAACCGGTGATCTTGATCTCCCATACCCTACCGTCGTTTTCGGTCGAATTCGAATCATTGTCAATGCCACGATCACTGATATAAAAGTCTTTGATCGACGAGTTTACGCTGCTAGGAGCAAAGGTGACATCCTCTCGGTGGGTAATCGAATAAGAGCTTAGATCATAGGCTCGGAGCAACCTGCCCGCGGTTGTTGCCTCTCCGATGTACTTGTTGCCACTATAAGCACTGGCAAGCAGAAGCGTACCGCTATCCCGGTTAAATCCGAGCCCCTCGAGAACTCTAAAGCCAAGAGCGGCAGTATCAAAATGGGTCATGGGGCCATCATCGCCGCCACCCAGTACTCCATTGGCGCCCAAGGGAATAATAAACACCTCTGCAGCATCTCCGCCGGCGACAAAGAGTGTGTTGCTGCCATAGGCTACATCTTCGGCATCTTGAATGTTATACACGCTGCCAACATTCACGCTGGTGACACGATCGTCCGCGGTGCAATACGTATTGTCCGAGCCGAGAGATACTTCATGGATTTTGTTAGCGTCGTCATCCGAAAAATAGATGCGATTGTTGGCGGGGTTGATCGCGAGCCCCGTGGGCTCGTTCGAGAACCCGCTACGTGAAAGATTCGTTGTGCTACAAGTCTTCACCAAAGACCCGGACAAAGTCGATTCATAAACATTCTTCCCCGTGAAGTAATTAGACATTTCATCAACTTCACTGTCACTGATTAACAGCCTACCGGTCAGCGGCCAGTAATCGATGCCAGAGGTATCCGGCGCGGATGGATTCCACGCCGTCTTGGATGTGTTGATGACGCGTACCAGCGAGGTCGAAACCATTGATGTTCCAGCAGGGAGCGCCTCAGGAGTAATCAATGATAACTCCACAACCTGGCTGGATGTTGACTCCTGGGTCGTACTGGAATCAAGAATGAAAAGGTTGTAGATATTCGGATCATCAGTGTTGTCTCCGCTGGGAGCAAAGGTCATTGCTGATGGATTGAGGATCCCCAAAGCGGCAATGTCCGTTCTGGAAACAAGGCTTGCGTCCTGAGTTAGCTCATAGAGGATCCCTTGGGCTGGCTGCGCGACATATAGATGCCCGTTACCTGGATTGTAGGCAAGCCCGCGCGCCTGATCAAGTCCGAGGCCCTGGAGAGAGATGCGCTCCAGCTTCTGCGATCGGACGGCTTCGTCCGCGTCAAAGCCAAGAGTGGGATGAGGGGCAACTGTGACGATTTGTGAATTCGCCGCGTCCAAAATGAACAACCGACCGCTCGCCGGATCAAATGCAATTCCCTGTGGGTCGCGGATACCGAACGCATTCAGCGGAAAATGCGTTGCAGCGGACGAGACCTGCGGGAAGCCTCGATTATCTGCTTTGACTTGAACAAGCTCGGACTTGCCACGGTCGAGTGCAAACAGGCTATTGCTCTGCGGATCAAAGGCAACGTTGGCAGGATCGCTCTGGACCTCGGGAATTGCTTGGATTCCTTCATTATCTTCCCCCATCGTCACCAGCGCGGCATTTGCATTCTCATCCAAGATCAGTAATGTATCTGCCAGGGGTGAGTATGCCAGACCTTTTGCACGATCAATTCCAAATTCCGCTGTTTTAATGGAACGAACAACCCAAGCGGAATCAGAGCTGCTTTGAGCAGCCACTGACAGGCGAACCGGAAGAACTGTAACGATGATGAGTCCAATGAGCGTCAACAAATGGAATAACCGCCCCTTTAAAGCACCAAATTTCACCATATTCTCTCCTCTTTTTGCGAAACCGTCATTCTCTATCACTAAAATCCACGGGGAGACGGCTTAATATAGACAAAAACCATGACGCAATCTAGGTTCAAGGGTTACAAATTTCAGGGCCGGCAAAACACAAGGTTTTCTTCTCGAAAATCAAGCGAAAAGACCGAGCTGACTGAAAGACCCACCCAGCAGGATTGCAAACTGCATATTTAACAAGATGTTAACTTGTTCTTCTCCTGTCCTTAAAAGCTGGTTGATAAGATTTCAGCATGGAAAAAACAAGGAGAAAACTAGAAATGACCAAATTGGTTCGTTCATTATTATTCGTGCTCATCATTATGAGTTTCCCACTGAGTGCGTGCGGCGGCGCAAAAGCCACCCAAACGCCCGCAGTTCAGCCAACCAGTGCAGCGACCGAACCCACCGCTGCATCCACCCAAGGTGCAATCGCAATGTACGCGCCGGACTCCGCAACCGGCGACTTTGTCGCTGCGGGTTCTTCCACTGTGTTCCCCCTCTATGAGCGCATGAAACAGCGCTTTGAAGAAGAAGGTTATAGTGGCAACAATACCTATGACAGCATCGGCACGGGTGGTGGCTTTGAGCGTTTCTGTAAGACCGGCGAAACGGATATTGCTGGCGCTTCACGCGCAATCAAGGATACGGAGCTGGAATCTTGCAAAGCACTGGGACGTGAACCGATCGCCTTCCGTGTGGGCACAGACGCCATCGCCGTTGTGATGAGCAAGGAAAATGACTTCGTCACCGATGTCACCAAGGAGGAGCTGGCAAAAATCTTCACCACCGCCCAGAAGTGGTCTGACGTCCGCCCGGAATGGCCGGCCGAGGACATCCTGCGCTACGTCCCCGGCACGGACTCCGGCACATTCGACTACTTTGTCGAGGCAATCGTGGCTCCTGCCTATCCCGCTGCGGATGGCAAGCCGGACATCAAAGCTGGCGAAGAAGCCTTCTTAAAGGCATCCAACCTCAACCAAAGCGAAGACGATAATGTGCTCGTTCAAGGCGTGGAAGGCTCTCCCTATGCGATTGGTTTCTTCGGCTTCGCCTACTATGTCGAGAATCAAGATAAATTGAACGTTCTCTCGGTCGATGGCGTGACTCCCGACGAGAAGACCGCGGAAGATAACACCTATCCGATTTCCCGGCCCCTCTTCCTGTACAGCGATGCGAAGATCATGCAGGAAAAACCCCAGGTCGCCGCCTTCATGCACTTCTTCCTGACCGAAGTCAATAACGAGATCGACAGCGTGGGGTACTTCCCCGCCAGCCAGGAAGCTCTCGATGAAGCTCTCGCTAGCTGGTCGACTGCAGTAGGAATAGAGTAATTCCTTCCGGATTTCAGAGTTCGTCAATAAAGACCTTCCCTCTCTATATGGAGAGGGAAGGTATCTTGCTGAATATAGGACATGACAATTTTGTTCTGTGAACGTGGAAAGGAAAGCAATGAGCGTTCTTTCAAAAAACAGGGTTGAGGTACTTAAATCGAAAAGCATTCTAAGACGCAGGCTGCGTCCTGGTGAAGCGATGATTCAAGGACTTTTATTCCTGAGCGGTTTCCTATCAATTTTCATCACTGTGGGCATTGTGTACGAACTGGGCAAGGAAGCATTGTTATTTTTCAGGAATCCTGCAGTCAGTCTGCTGGAATTTCTGACAGGAACCCAGTGGCAACCGACAATTCAGGAGTTTGGCATCCTGCCGCTGGTAGCGGCGACCCTGACCACCACATTCTTTGCGATGTTGATTGCCATCCCCTTGGGGTTGGCGGTGGCAATTTATCTGAGCGAATATGCCACGCCGCGTACGCGTAGCACACTCAAACCCATCCTGGAGATCCTGGCCGGCATTCCGACCATTGTCTACGGATATTTTGCCCTGACCTTCATGACGCCACTATTGCGCAGTATCTTCGGTGCGAATGTGGTAGATGTTTATAATACTGGCTCGGCCGGTCTGGTAATGGGCATCTTGATCCTGCCGCTGATCACCTCGATGACGGAGGATGCACTCAGCGCGGTCCCACGCTCCCTGCGGGAGGCTTCATATGGACTGGGAGCGACCAGGTTTGAGACTGCGGTGCAAATTGTTTTACCGGCTGCTCTCTCCGGGGTGACAGCGGCGATCATCGTGGGAATGTCACGCGCCATCGGGGAGACCATGATCGTTGCCCTCGCGGCTGGAGCCGGTCCGAACCTGACGCTGAATCCCTTCAAGAGCGCCGAGACGATGACGGGTCACATCGTGCGCATTGCCGGTGGTGACATCAGCTACGACTCGATCGATTACGACAGTATCTTTGCCATTGGTCTACTGCTGTTCTTCATTACGCTGACGTTGAACGTGATCAGCCAGCAGATTGTACGGCGCTTCCGGGAGGTATACGAATGAACCGAGCCGCTCCGATCGAACCAGAATTTTCTCAAAATCTGGATGCCCGTAATCGCAGTGGGGCGATCTGGCATCTGATCTTTCAAGCATCCACGATTGTAGGCATTATCACGCTGATCGCCCTGCTTATGAATATTATCAACGGTGCGATTGGCTATGTCGCCTATAAAGGCCGCCTGGATCCGGGAACACTGGCACAAAATGGTGTTCCTATTGAAAAACAAAGCAAGGAGCAACTGATTGCTTTATTACAAAGCAAACTCTCCGGCGGCGCCTACAACAAACTTGACAAAGAAAAACCGTTTGCCCAACGGAACCGCAGTGAGGTCTACCAGCTTGTGTTGGAACGCGTCGTCCGCGTTGAAGTCGTAGATAGTTGGAATCTTTGGGAATCTCTGACCCAGGCCGATCAAATCAAAGCCACTGTCCAAGAGAAGTATCCGGAAGCAAATCTGAAATTAATTTCCTGGCTGACCAGTGATTTTGTCACCCGGCCGCAATCCAGTGAGCCGGTCACAGCGGGTATTCGCACAGCCATTCTTGGTTCCTTGTGGACAATTCTCTTCACCATTCTGCTTGCGTTTCCCACAGGTGTCGGCGCGGCGATTTATCTTGAGGAATATGCCTCCGATCACTGGCTAAACCGTATCATTCAAACCAATATCAATAATCTGGCTGGCGTTCCATCCATCGTGTATGGAATGCTGGGACTGGCGATCTTCGTCCGGAACCTGGAGCCATTCACCAGCGGCGCGATGTTCGGATTTGGGAACGATAGCATTACAGCCAATGGACGCACCGTGCTCGCCGCAGGCTTGACGTTAGGCCTGCTGGTGCTCCCGATTATCATTATCAACTCTCAGGAAGCGATCCGTGCGGTACCGCGCTCGCTCCGCAATGCCAGCTTCGGCGTTGGCGCCACCAAATGGCAGACGGTCTGGTCTCATGTTCTGCCGAATGCGCTGCCCGGCATTCTGACTGGAACCATCCTTGCGGTTTCACGCGCGATTGGCGAAACCGCGCCGCTCATCGTTGTAGGGGCTTCCACCGCCATCAATTTTGATCCCTCTTCGCCGTTTTCGAAATTTACAACCTTACCGATCCAAATCTACCAGTGGACGGCGCGCCCCCAGGATGAATTCCGCGCCCTGGCTGCCG
>DATHUN010000445.1:0-12052 GCA_035462205.1 Anaerolineales bacterium | reverse complement strand
GGGGTCGCCGGCATTGGATTGTGCCACGCGGATTTGTGCGTCGAAGACCTCGCTGCTGTCGCCATAGCTCGAATATGCCCAAAATTGCAGGGTGAATCCCTGTTCACCGGTCAGCGGCAATTGCAAACGACAGACTGCTTCGCAGGCGAATGGTTGTCCCTCATACAAACCTTCGATCCCGATGATCTGATAATCAGGCAACGGTTCGATACCTGTCAACACCAGTATTGGCTCAAATTCGCAGATACTGGTCGAGGAGGAATACACAGGCCGGCAATTTTCCAAAGAGACCTGGACGATCGGAGGCGGTAATTTTGTTGAAACTTGTTTCTGGGCGGGCTCACTACCCACCTGGATGAGATAAAACCCCTTGCATAATTTCACATCGGCTTCCAGACAAGGTTTCTGTGTTATCCATTCGTCGTAAATATCCTGACCGCAGTCAACGTAGATATCCCCGGGCGTCGGCAAACCTTCGTGGTCAACTTCGATTTCGCATTCGTGGTCATTTTCTCCCCAGCGGATTAACCACCAGAAATATTTTGTGTAGTCCACAGTGGTGACAGAATAGCGGTCGGGACCGGGCGGATTCTGGGCGGGTGCGGCAGCTCCTTGTGAGGGAGAGGCGAGGCCGATTCCCGTGCTGACAAAAAACAGGCTCAGCATAATGAGCCATTTCCACCACTGATGCCAAGTCCTGTTCACTCGTTGCATTAAAAAGTCCGCTATTACATTATAGCGGACTCTCCTTCATTTGCCCTATTTTTTAGTTTGTGATTTGGTTACAGTTCCTGCTGTCATCCTGGTTGCGGGCTTGCTCATACTCTGCTTTTGGATAGGAGGCGGAGCGGCTTTGTCCATTTCCTCCAGCATGGTCATATCCCGTTTGAGGTTGCGGCTGCGCAGGTACATGCTGGCAACATAAAGTCCCATTAAGACGAACGCGATCACGTATCCGGCAATCATGTAGCCTGAAGTGTCGGGGGTAACTTCCTGTAAGTACATATCGACTCCCTTTACATCGTAACTTTTAATTTCAACTGTTCGACCTTGTTCTCCAGATCGCCAAGCCGGGCTCGATTCCAGAACAGGTCCACGAAAATGATGGTAAAAGCGAACAAGGCGAAGAAGAACGCAACCTTCATATCTGCCGTCATATTAAATCCACCCTGGGCAGCGGCATTCGTGCCTCCAATGACGACCGGGTGAATGGTGCGAAATAGGCGGATGGCAAAAAATGTGATCGGTGCGCTGATACCGCCCAACAGCGCATAGACTGCACCAAAGCGGGCGCGCCGGTCGGGGTCGTCGATGCCCTGGCGAAGCATAAAGTAGGCGATGTAGATCAATTCGGTCACCGCGGCCGTTGTCAGACGAGGATCCCACGTCCACCAGGTGTTCCAAGCCGGACGCGCCCAGATCGAACCAAGCACGATGGTAATCAGGAAGAATACCAGGCTCACTTCAATCGCCGCGACCTGCAGGCGATCCCATTTCTGGTCTTTGGTAATCAGGTAAATGATGCTGAGCACGGCGGCGAGAATGAAGCCGAGCAAAGCGGTCCATGCTGTGCCGATGTGGAAGTAAAACACACGCTGAACATCTCCCATCACGAGTTCCTTGGGTGCAAAGACGAGAGCAAGATACGCAGCGATCACAAGAACGATGATGGAAACCATGTCGAGAATTTTAAGGGCGATAGGTTTTGCTTGCATACTTAGTCCTTTATAAACTAAAAATAAGAAGATCCTACTCTTCTACAACACTGTCGAACACCATAAAGGCGACCGCAATAAAAATAATGTCATAGGCGATCAATAAATTAATCGGCAGTAGAACGTCTTCCAGCTCCGAGCCGGTCAAGAAGCCACTGCTGGCTTTGACTGCTGCCAACAGAACCGGAATGATCACGGGAAAGAGCAAGATGGGCAGGAGGATATCGCGCGTCCGTGTCTGCACCGACATCGTGGCTAACAACGTGCCTACGGAGACATAGCCAATCGAGCCCAGCAGGATCACGGCCAGCAAGCCCGGTTGGAAAAGGTTGATATTGTAAAGCACACTGTAGACGGGCAGGACGATGATTTCCACGATCAGCATGAACGCCAGATTGCTGATCACTTTCCCAAAGTAAATTGCGGAACGGTCTACTGGCGCAAGCAGCAAGCCGTCCATGCAGCCGCGGTCTTTTTCGATCGCCATCGAGCGGTTAAGACCCAAGGTGCCGGCGAAAGCGAAGGTTGCCCAGAGCACGCCTGCGGTTACGGATTGCCGGGTTTTGATATCGAGTTCAAGAGCGAAATTAAAGATCAGAATAATCAATAAGGAAAAGACCAGCATGGCAGAGAAGAGCTCGCGCGAACGGAATTCTGCCTGGAGGTCCTTCCACACCACCGCAGAAACCGCTTTGACAAAACTTGCCGAGGCGCGGGTGGTTGCATTTGCACGTGGACGAACGTCATTCACGGGTTTTTCGACGATGGAGCTAGTCTTATCTGCCATATCAACCTGCCAGCGCTTCCTTATAGAATGTCAGCAGGTTGCTTTGTTGCAGTTCATTGCTGGTGGCGGTTGCCGCAATTACACCCCGAGAGAGAATATCAAACCTTGTCGCCAGATCTTCCGCGCGAGCCAGATCGTGCGAGGTCATAACCACGGTGCGTCCCTTGGCGGCGACCGTTTGCAGCACCTCGTCGAGCATTGACGAGGCATCCTGATCCAAGCCGGTATAGGGCTCGTCAAAGAGTACCACGTCCGGGTCATGGAGAACAGCCCGACCGATGGCGAGTCGCTGCTGCATACCGCGCGAAAATGTACGTACCAGGTCACGGCGCCGCGTATCGAGACCAACCATTTCCAAAACTTCCGTGATGCGCGGCTCGAGATTTGCAAGCCCATACATCCGGCCATAGAAGCGCAGATTTTCCTCGGCGCTCAAGTCACCATATAACAGGGGAAGGTGGGAAACCACACCAAGTCGCGCCCGCACCGACGCGGCTTCATCGGGCAGCCGATAGCCTGCCACTTTCACCTCTCCGAGTGAGGGACGCGACAATGATGCCAGGATGCGCAGGAAAGTTGTCTTTCCTGCACCATTCGGTCCAAGCAACGCGACGAATTCGCCCGGCTGCACATCGAAATCCACGCCGCGCAGAACGGTCTTCAACCCAAATCGTTTGACAAGCTTCTTGACGGTGATCATAGATTTTATGTAGGGGCTCGGGTCACCCCGCCCTTACTACACCATCCCCTTCAGGATATCCTTCAGTTCGCCGCGTCGCTTCCGATAGGCTTCATCGGAGATCTTTTTGGCACGGTGCAGGTCATCGAGTGCAACAATAGCGTCCAGCACATCTTCGGAGGATTCGAATGCTTCTTCTCCCTCCTCTACTTCTTCTACCACGCGATTGCGGTCACGCAGGTACAGCCAGCCACCCGCAGCAATTAATGCCAGTCCGAGAGCGCTAACACCAAACAAAATGTACTTATTCTTGCTGGTCGTCTGCGGTGTTGTGGCTGTATCCGAGCTCTCCTTGGGTTCGCCAGATACTGTGAACTTGATCGTGGCGCCGGCCGGAATGTTCAACGCCGTATACACTTGGAAATTAAAGTTTTGGATGTTCTGCAAGCCTTCATCGGTCAATGCCGTGCTTTTCGCCGTAGTGCCTTCGGGCAGAAAAACAGTCAGACTGTTGACAGGCAGAACGAACGGTTGCGCAACCTCAAATTTCTCCTGTTTAGGGACGCTTGTGAAGGAGATCAATCCATACGAATTTTCACTGGGCGGAATGCCAAGTCCCTGATCGGTATTCATCAGCGGTTGGCTATCCTGCAAGGCTTCGTAACCTTGTCCGGTCGTCCCTTCCGGGTTCTTGATAAAGGGAATTTCCTTGCCATCCTTCAATTCGACCAGAACAGTTTTATCGGTTGGATTATGGAAGGAATAGACGCCAAAAATCTGAACGTCTGAGCCGCTGTAATCGAGGAACAATCGCACTTCATCCATCACCAGTCCAGAGGTATCCTTTGTCGTTCCATAGAGCGTGATCGGTGGCAGGGTCAGTGACGATGCTCCGGCTTCCACGATTCCATAGCCCGATTGCATTTTGATACCTTCTACCTGGACCTCCGCAACGAAGATCCGGTTTTCCGGCATTTCAACATTATCGAAGCGGTATGTCCCATCCGGGTTGACGGTGCCTTCCTGCGAAGAAATCTGGGCTGGACCCGCGTTCGGATCGGAACCATGCTCATACGCCACCAATGTAATCTTCAACGGGGAGGCCAGTTCAGTACCCGATTTATTGTCAACGGTTCCGCTGACGGTTCCAAATCCGGGCTTAGCGACTGTGGTCGGTTCATTGGTCGTCGCGGTTTGCTCGATACCTGCCGGCGTGGTGTCGGTCGATGGCGTTCCTTCCGCCGCGGGTGTTCCCGCTTCAGGGGTGACGGAGGGCTCGGTACCAGAAACAGTTTCTGGCGTCGCGGAGGCGGCGGGCGCCTCTGCCAGAGCGGGACTCGTGTCGAAGGCGAGAGTGCGTAAATAAGCAGCGACCGCCCAAAGGTCATCGTCGCTTAACTTCGCACCAAACGCAGGGACGGAATCACTTCCCTGTTTGACGATTCGCGCCAGGTCCACTTCGCTCAGTGTGGACATTTTCTTTTGGTCTTTGAAGAAATCTGTAGAACAATCAGCACAGTTGGTTTCAAAGACCTGCTTGCCTTTTGCCACCTGGTCCTCGGTCGTGTGCAGACTCATGGCATAGGCAACGACATCCCAGCGCTGCTGATCGGTGAGGCTATTAAATGGAGGCATGAAGCGATCCATCCTGCCGCGCGTGACTGTGGTAAACCAATCGACGAGGACCGCCGGGCGTGCAATTTCAGGCAGCCCAAAAGCGGGTACGGTGACGCCCAGCTGGATGCCCTGGGGACCATCCCCCAAACCGGTCGTGCCGTGACAAGCCGCGCATTTCTCAGCGAAGATAGCCTTGCCGTTCTCGATGTTTGGCGTCTGCGGGGGGACCAGCACAAGCGTAGGGACCGGCGTGGGTGGGACGTAGCCCGGCGGCGGTGTGACATCCTCTGCCAAGGAAAAATTACAGGCAGTAGCGATGATGGTGACAAGCGTGAGCAAAACGATGTGACGTAATTTCATGAAAGGTTCCAAAAAGGGATCGGGGAATGGGATTTCCCTTGACTACAACGACTTTCCACAGGAGGGGCAAAAACGGTCAGAGACCATGACCGGTTTTCCGCATTTGGGGCAGAAGCCGGACGATTTTTCCTTACGTGATTTATGCCGGGCTGCGATCATGGATTCGACGTCATCATCGCTGAGTTCCGGTCTGACAACCGACGCATCGGCGCGGCGCGCCGCGATCGCTTGCTCGATGCGCGCGTCCACGTCTTGTACCGCGACGGGCTGCGGAGCAAGGGTATCGATCTGGCGCAAAATGTCGGCGCCTTTTTGCAAAAGACCTGCGCGCTGCGAAGGATAATCTTCTTCGGGGATCTTCCCCAGTTTGTAATCGAAGTCAAGCTCCTGTAGGGAATTGATCACGCGGTCACGTTCGGCCAGGAGCGTGGAGAGTTCATGCTCCTCCTCCGTGACACGACGGGCGCGTCGTTCCATAAAAGGCGCATAAAGGTAGATACCGACCAGGATGAGTATTGCGAGTGTGAAGAATAGTGCGGTGATTTGCATGGTGACTCTACTGATCGTTCAGCAAGGGATCGATCTGCGCCCGAATTTCGTCGACCGACGTGAATGGACCGATCTGCACATATTGCAGAACGCCATTCTTATCTATAAAGTACGTTTCAGGCACACCTTTGATTCGGAAGTATTGAGAGATGCGTGTGGCGAGGTCCGGACCGTTTGCAAAGGTGATGCCAAACTTTTTCAAGTACACGCGCGCTTCTGGCTCGGTGTCCACATAATCGGCTCCCAGGAAGACGACCTGACCCGAAGGTTGATATTCCGTCCACGCCTGCTGTAATTCCGCGGCTTCCTGTTCACATGGCTTGCACCAGGACGCCCAAAAATTGACGACTACCACCTTACCGTGCAGTTCTTCGAGGCTAATCTGACTCTTGCCATCAATTTGGTAACCGCTATAAAGCGGCAGCGTAAAGTTATCCAGTTTCTGTCCAGGCTGGACAGTTCCTTGTTGGGCACGCCTCAGTCCCATCGCAACGATGGCAAGCAGGCCGACCAGAAAAACCCAGACGATGACCTGTACCCAGAGTGGGACGCCGCGTCGTGGCGCGGAGATTGATGTTTCTGACATGAATTTATCCCTTGTATACGGACCGTAGGGACAGGCAGAGCCGCCTGCCCCTACAATCTACTTTTGTTTCTTTAATTCTTCTTCAAGCCTGGCGATATAGGGATCTGCAGGCTGCGATTCCGGCCCAGCCGGCGTGGGTTGCGGTGCGGACGGTTTCATCCATAGCTGAAAACCGCGCAACAGCAACAACGCTCCCAACAGGATGATGACAGCCGGCACCAGATAGGAGACAAGACGGTTCGGTGGTTCGGCAAGAACGCGTGCGCCGTATTGGGTGACAAAGTATTGCTTGATCTCTGCTTCGCTTTTGCCCTCAGCCAACATGGTGCGGATCAATTCGCGCCACTGCCGGCACGCTTCAGTGGGACAAACATCCAGCGGGGTGCTTTCACATACGGGACAATAGAGCTGTTTGGCAATGCGGTTCACATCATCGTCAGACGGGGTAGGCGCCTGAGCGGAAACGCGAACGACCCAAACTCCTGTGAGGACCAGCGTCAAGACCACAGCAAGAAACGTGATGCGTGATGCATTCGATTTCATGATTTCGTTCATTAATCTGCTGCGCTAGGTTGCTGTGCGCGTACTGTGAGCTTCACGGCGGCGGGCTCGGCATCCTTATCGGGCCAGGCGGCAACGACCACTCCAAAGAGGAATAACAGGCTCCCAAGCCATAGCCAATTTACTAATGGATTGACGAAAATCTTGAAGGTAGCACCGGTCGAGGTAGCAGGTTCCCAATCCACGAGCAGGATGTAAAGATCGTCCTGGAGAGTCGAGCGCTGACCAGGGATCGTCATCCGCTGCTGTGAGTCATAGTAATAGTCAATGCGCGGAGTGAGTTGACCAACGTAGATCCCGTTTTTGTAAACATCCACCACGGAACGGGTATAGTTCACACCTGCGGGTTGGTCGTCCCAGGATGCAATTTCTTTGTAGCGGACCTCATAATCCGCAATCTTTAGTTCTTGACCTTGAGCCAGCGTGCCCTGCGTTTCCATCTGGAATGATTCCATCCCCAGAATACCAATTGCCATGAACATCATGCTAAGGTGGATGATATAGCCACCGTAACGTCGGCGGTTGCGCCCGGTCAAATTCCAAAAGGCGGTAAAAATATTTTCGCCCTGGCTGCGCTGACGTGCTGCCGCGCCGCGCCAATATTCGTAGACCGTCACGAGGAGGACCAGCGCAATAATGAAGAAACCAATCAACGCACCAATCTTTTGGGTATAGGTCACGTAGAGCACGGCAGTGATCGCGATCGCAGCGATCACCGGCTTCCACAGGGCGCGTCCAAGCGTCTTGACCGTGGAATGTCCCCAGGCAGAGAGCGGAGCAACGCCCATGAGGAACAGCAACGCCGCGAAGAGTGGAGCGGTGGCACGCTCATAAAATGGGGGACCTACGGTTACTTTTGCGCCAGTAAAGAGTTCCGAGATCAGGGGATAGATCACTCCCCAGAAGCAGACGACAAGAATGCTCATGAAGAGCAAATTATTCAGCAGGAATAATGCCTCGCGTGAGAGCAGGGAGGTCATCTGCGTCTCAGACTTGAGATCGTTCCAGCGTCGGAAGATCAATGTCACGGAGGTGATCAGTGTCAAGCCGATGAAAGCAAAGAAGAACGGACCGATCGCACTTTGCGCAAATGCATGAACGGAGGAGAGTACACCTGAGCGCGTCAAGAAGGTACCAAAGATCACGAGGTCATAGGTCAGGATGATGAGCAGCATGTTCCAGTGTTTCAACATGCCGCGCTTTTCCTGGATCATGACGGAATGTAAGAAAGCGGTTCCGGTCAACCAAGGCATGAACGCGGCAATCTCCACCGGGTCCCAGCCCCAGTAGCCACCCCAGCCGAGCACGTCGTATGCCCAGCGCCCGCCGAGCACGAGACCAAACGATAGGAACAGCCACGCCCACAAAGCCCAACGGCGGGTGAGGCGGATCCAGCGGTCATCGGTGCGGCCCGTGATCAGTGCAGCCATTGCAAAGGCATAGGGAATCACAAACGAGACGAAGCCCAGATATAGCATGGGCGGATGAATGACCATGCCCGGGTGGCGAAGGAGCGGGTTCAGTCCCCGGCCATCTTGCGGGGTAAAGAGAACGCTCTGGGCCGGCTGGATCGTGTGTGCGCTGACGCCTTCAAATGTTTGGTAGAGCTGCGCAAACGGATTTTCAAAGAAGAGATTCATTCCAATGAAGAACGCCATCGTGATACATGCTACAACGATCACCCACGGCAGGAACTCACGATCGCGATCCCATTTTCGCAAAGTTACCAACGATGCAAATGCGGACATCAACCAGGACCAGAAAAGGAGGGAGCCAGATTGTCCGCCCCACCAGGCGGTGATCTTGAGGTAGGTGGGCATGCTGCGACTGGTCACTTCATAAACGAATTGCACCTCGTAATGATTGTTGACAAGCAAATAGATCAAAATACCTGCGGTTAGAGTGAGCAGCGGCCATGTCAACAACATGGCACGGCGAGCACTTTCCACCATGGCAGGGTTTTTCGTACGCTCCCCATAGATAGCAGCAAAGACACTATACAGTGTAACAATAAATGAAACAGCTAAGACACCAAAGCCAAAGTTAGCTATCATGTAAATCTCCTTACAGAGTGCCGCATAAACTCAGAGCATACTACTCATTTGTGAGCCTAGCGACAGAATAAAAACCCTAAAGGTTGAAACTGACCTTTAGGGTTTTTCTTTCCTTAGCCAGCCTGCTCCGGCACCGCCTCTTCATATCGAGTGGGACATTTGAGCAGAAGTTCCTCCGCGTAGAACACGCCATCTTCGCCGAGGTGACCTGTCATGATCGCCTGGGCCTCATCGCGCAGGAGATCTGGTTTTGGTCCCACATACACAACTTTCATGCGGGGACGGGAGGGATCGATGACCGCCTGGTGCAAAGCTACCGCCAATCCACCTTCCGTTTCCAGTTCGGCGTTATCACCGGGGACGTGGGCCACATCAAAGCTTAGGGTCAGTGATTGCGCATCGTACTGGAGCGTGTCGCCGATCACTGCGCCAGACACGCGCAGGTTCTTATCTACGATCGAGGAGCCTTTCGCATTGAGCTCATCCACAGTCAGGAAGTACTCCTGGGTTGCCTTGGTAGAGCTCCAAATTAAAAAGACGACAGCCCCAAGGATGAGAATGCCGCCAAAGACGAACTTGTTGAATTGCATGGATTCCTCCAGGTAAAATCGTAAAAAACTTAATTGCTGAGTGTATTGTACATGTCGAGATTAATACTCACTGAGAAGGCATCAGATGAATGTCATGAAAATCCCCCTAATTTGTCCCATTGGACGCATAAGCTCACGTTTTGCAGCGAATCGGGGCGATCCACGCGATCGAACGTACTCCGATGAAACGATGGATCGCCCCTGCGAAACTAATCTTCTTCTTCCTTTTTTATTTCAAAAATCCCATCAATTCGTTCCAAAATGTCTGGCGTCAATTTCGGCGCAACTTCGCTCGCCTTCATATTCTCGTGGACTTGTTCCACACGGCTCGCGCCAGTGATGACGCTGCTCACATAGGGATTCTTCAAACACCAGGCGATTGCCAGCTGTGAAAGGCTGCAGCCAAGTTCCTGGGCGATTGGCTCCAATGACTGAACTTTGGCAAGCTTCTCTTGATCGGTGAGGTCCTCCTTTAGCCAATCATATCCTTTGAGGGTGGCGCGGCTTCCTTGAGGGATGCCATTGTTGTACTTGCCGGTCAGTAATCCCGAAGCCAGCGGACTCCAGGTCGTTGTGCCATAGCCGTAGTCTTTATACACGCGTTCATACTCCCTTGAAAAACGATGGCGTTCGAACAAGTTATAGACGGGCTGTTCGGTAACCGGCTTGTGCAGATGGTGTCGTTCGGCAATTTCCATCGCCGCTGCAATTTCAGCCGCCGCCCACTCTGAGGTGCCCCAATAGAGCGCCTTGCCCCACTCGATGATATTGTGCATCGCCCAAACCGTCTCTTCGATCGGTGTGGTCTTATCGGGGCGGTGACAATAGAGCAGATCGACATACTCAAGTCCGAAGCGTTGCAGTGAGCCGTTTATGGCTTCGATCAGATATTTGCGATTTAATGTATGGTTCTCATTGACTCCATCATGTAATCCCCAAAAAAGTTTTGTAGAAACAAGATAACTGCCGCGGCGCCAGTTTAATTGCTTGAGTGCCTGCCCCATCACCTCTTCCGACTTGCCGCCCGCGTAGGCTTCGGCGTTATCGAAAAAGTTGACTCCCGCATCATACGCTGCTGCCATCATGTCTTTGGCGGCATCGACATCCGCTTGCGTATGAAATGTGACCCACGAACCAAAAGAAAGCTCGCTGACCCGAATCCCTGCCCTGCCTAAATGACGATATTCCATCCTGACCTCCAAGAATTTTTCAGCAATTATAATCTTCTCATGGTTAGCGTTCAGCGTTCAGTGATTAGCGTTTTGCTTTATACGGTCTTCTTGCTTCTGACTGGATGCACATCAAGGGGCGCCGACTCAACCTCTATCCCTTCTACTCTGATTCCTTTCGTCACATCCACTCGGAATCCGCGCCCGACTCCCGAAAGCCTGGTCGTCGCCGAGACGCCTCTTCCCAGCCCGACTCCTTTTACCTACACCATTAAGTCGGGTGATACGATCAGCAGCATCGCTTTGAAGTTCGGTGTTTCGATGGACGACTTACAAGCCGCCAATCCCGAGATTTCGCCCAACAGCATGTCGATCGGGCAAGTGATTAAAATTCCCAGCGATCCCGATAACCCATCAGGCGAACCCACGCCAACTCCTGTACCGTTCATTGTGCAACAGATTCAATGCTACCCAACCACAGACAAAGGGATGTGGTGCTTTGTCTTGGTCCACAACGACTTTTCTGACTTCATGGAAAATGTCAGTGCGCAGGTTACATTGGTGGATGCAAACAACGCGATCCTCGCAAGTCAAACTGCGCTGTTGCCATTGAACATTCTTCCCCCGAACACATCGCTGCCGCTGACGGTATTTTTTCCACCCAGTATTTCATTGGATGCGAAGCCGCGAGTGCAGATATTGACTGCTATTCGCTTATTGCCGGATGATAATCGTTATGTTCCCGCAACGATTACTAACACGCTGGTCGAAATCAACGCAAAGGGACACAGCGCAACCGTCCGCGGAATGGTCTTTTCGCAGAGTCCCGATCAGGCGGCAAGTCAAGTTTGGGTGGCGGGGACGGCTTATGACGAGGCAGGACGCGTGGTAGGCGTCCGCCGCTGGGAATGGCAGAACGGTCTCGCCGCAGCAGGCAGTATCCCGTTTGAATTTATGATTTCCAGTCTTGGGGGAAGAATCGCGCGTGTCGAGTTTTCCGTAGAGGCAAGGCGTTAAATGTAGGGGACGGTGGCCGCCATCCCTTATGTATTTATTTCCCATCCAGCCATATATACCTCTCGATGGGAATATCGATTGGCGTGAGCATATACCCCTTCACATAGGGTTTGACTAATTGGTAGGAAAGCGAATGCGCTGTGAAAAGTACGGGCGCATCGTTCACAATCATCTGTTCGGCTTGCTGGTACATGGCGATGCGCTTTGTCACATCCTGTTCGACACGGGCTTGTTCCAACAATGTATCCAGTTGCGGATTGGAATAACCACCGTTGTTTTGTGACGAACCGGTATGGAAGAGCACATCTGCGAAATTGTCCGGGTCTGGATAATCCGCACACCATCCACCGCGGATTAATTGTCCATGG
>DATHUN010000444.1:0-1932 GCA_035462205.1 Anaerolineales bacterium | reverse complement strand
CCTTTCTAGTCTTTTTGGGCTGGATTCCATCAGTTGTCGGAATCGGATTGCGGGGAGTGCTCTATCGGTTCATATTGCAGATGGACGGGCCCGCCGCTATCGAAAACAGTGTCCGCCTGCGTTTTACTGACCACATCAAGCTGGGCCACGGTGTCTATATCGATCAGGGTGCTTATTTACACGCCTGTCCACGAGGCATCGACATTGGAGCTGGCACCATCGTCATGCACGGCGCCATCTTGCATGTTTACAATTTTCGCAACCTACCTCATGCAGGTATCAAGATTGGTCGTGATAGTCTGATCGGTGAGTATTCGGTCATCCGAGGGCAGGGGGGAGTCCAGATTGGGGACCGTGTATATACTTCACCGTTCACGCAAATCATTGCAGTCAACCATGTCTTCGACGATCCGAACCGCCCATTTGTGGAACAGGGCATTACAGCGAAAGGGATTGTGATTGAAGATGATGTTTGGTTGGGGGCGGGTGCCATTATCACCGACGGGGTCACGGTTGGAAAGGGTGCTGTGATTGCGGCAGGTGCTGTGGTCACTAAGGATGTAGCGCCGCATACAGTTGTGGGCGGTGTTCCGGCAAAACTTATAAAGGTTATTGACGGCCAAATCAATCAACCAGGTCGTCAGATTTTTTAATCAATTAAGGATGGAAACTTATGACTCTCTTGTCTGTTGTGATTCCTGCTTATAATGAAGAAAACGGCATTGCCGAAATAGCCTGCCGCGTGCTTTCGGTAGAAGCTGATCTGAAGAATGCCGGCGTAGATCGGCTTGAGTTGCTCATTGTGGATGATGGCTCAAAGGATCGGACAGCTGAGGTCGTATCGAAAATCGCAGGTGTAAATCTGATTTGCCACCCGCGAAACAAGGGATATGGCGCGGCGCTTAAGACTGGCTTTTCTAAAGCAAGAGGCGAACTCATTGGTTTTTTGGACGCAGATGGCACGTATCCGCCGGAGTATTTTCCACAACTTTGCCGCGCAGCGTTGAATGGTGCGGACTTGGTAATCGGTTCGCGCATGGCCGGTGCAGAAAGCCAGATGCCGCTTACACGGCGGGTGGGCAATTTCTTTTTTGCCAGCCTGCTAACGATATTGAGTCGCCAGAAGGTGACAGACAGTGCCAGCGGCATGCGGGTCTTCAAACGCGAGATCCTCGAGCAAATTTACCCTCTGCCTAATGGATTGAATTTGACTCCGGTAATGAGCACACGTGCTCTGCATGAAGGGATCAATATCGGCGAAGTGCCGATTCCCTACAGCGAGCGTGTCGGTCGTTCGAAGCTCAGTGTTATCCGTGACGGCCGGATTTTCCTGCAAAGCATGGTCTGGACGGTGCTCTCCTACAATCCCGTCCGAATTTTAGGCTTGATCGGTTCGACTGGAATCGGGATTGCCCTTCTGGTGTTTCTCGGTTTTGTGATCGCCAGACTGCAGGGCATTACTACCCTCGGGCCGTGGGGCGTGGTGGCTTTGTTCCTGGCACTGATTTCTTCGATTGCAGGCATCAACATCTTTGCCCTGGGTGTCACCTTCAATTATCTTGTGTCGCTCTTCTATAGGAAACCGATCCGGCAGGGACTGTTTGGCAAGCCTATCTTCAAGACCCCGCTGGATCTGCAGTTCTGGTGGATGGGCATGGTTGCGGTTGTCCTAGGACTCGGCATTGCGCTGGTCTCCCTGGCTCTGGGTGTCCAAGGCTGGGCTATTGACCGTTTGTGGTTCTATTTATTAGGCAGCGCTATGTTGTTTTTAGCTGGCATCCAGCTGGTCATTTACTGGTTACTGCTTCGAATTCTCGAAGAACTGAGTAAAAGAGAATTCTTGACAAAACAAGACATGGGGTTGAGTTAATGATTAATAGTAGTTACTGTTTTAGAAGAGGTGAAGAAAATGAACTCAAATGAACCTGCATC
>DATHUN010000443.1:0-2005 GCA_035462205.1 Anaerolineales bacterium | reverse complement strand
TTCGATCAAGATCATGGTCCGCGATAATCGCATCGTCCGCATCGAAGGAGACTGGGAGGGAAGTGTTAATCACGGTGTCTTGTGCGAGCACGGGCGCTACGACGCGGTCAAGGAATCACGCAAGCGCATCACTACCCCGCTGCAGAGGAAAAATGGAAAGCTGGAACCCGTCTCCTGGAATGAGGCATTGAAAGAGGTCGCAAGCAAGCTTCAGCCACTTGCCTCGCAAAAGGATGGACTCGCCGCGATTGCATCCACCCGCCTGCCGGCCGAAACACTGACGGCCTTCAAGGATTTGTTTGCCGGCAGCCAGCTTGTCACCAGTGTGGAGGAAGGCATGCCCACAGCAGCCTCGACACAATTTGCAGAGAAGCAGGGAACCTTCGAAGGCAGGCTGGATGTTCTGCGTACGGCAGACACGGTTTTCTGTGTCGGTGCTAATCTCAGTCGTTCTCATATGGTCGCTGGATTTATGTTCAAGCGCAATCTGCCGAAAGGAACACGCTTGATCTCAGTCGATCCGGAAGAAACGCAACTCGATGAGCTGGCGAATATTAGCATCAGGAACAGACCCGGCTCGGATCTGGCGCTCATTCAGGGATTCCAAGCCATCATCGTGAAAGAAGGCCTGGGACGCGTCTCCCTGGCGATTCCTGATCCAGAGGCGCGCATCGATGGGGCGATCCGTGAAACTGGAATTTCCCTCGAACAACTCACCCAAACCGCACGAGCACTTGCCAACTCCATCACACCGGTGATCCTGTTTGGCAAGGGAATCACTGCGCAGCGGGATCAATGTCTGGTGGAGGAACTTCATAAACTTGCTGTGCTGATTGGCGCAGTGGACAACGAGCGTGCCGGACTGCTTTCGATCAAAGGGGAAGCAAATAGTCAAACGGCTGCCCTACTTGGCCTCGACCAAGTCTTAGAGCTGATTGGGCAAAAGGCAGTCTATGTGGCTCTCGGCGATGATTATATTTCCAAATCATTGGTTGAACGAGTTTCGAAAGCGCCTTATTTAGTTGTGCAAGCCAGTTACGAATCCAAGCTCACCGAACAGGCGGATGTTGTCCTGCCGGTCACTACCTGGGCGGAGCAGGAAGGTCACTACATCAGCCTGGATGGACGTATTCAAAAAGCGGAAAAAGCGCTTGTCGCTCCGGAAAATGTACGTGACAACCTGGCAGTATTGAGCGAATTAGCAACGCGCATGAACATGTCGCTGGAAACGGACTGGCGGCAAGCCATACTCGTCCGTAAATCCAGCGTGGCTTTAAGCTAGAGGAACTATGAAAAAACCAAAAATTGCTTCCGATTGGATCTGTGGCTGCGCAGGCTGCCATATGTCCCTGCTCGATATGGATGAGCGTATCCTGAAAATCGTCGAGCTCGCCGACCTGCGCTCCACGCCTATCACAGATTTAAAGGAACCTGACGAGAATGGCGTGGACGTCGGAATTTTGGAAGGCGGCGTCAACAACAGCGCCAACGAAGAAGTCGCTCATAAGATGCGCGCCCGCGCCAAAATCTTAGTAGCACTCGGAGATTGCGCGGTGTTTGGCGGCGTTCCGGCGATGCGAAACCTTTGTGGTATACAAGCCGCTCTTCACCGTGCTTATGTGGAGGCAGAAAGCAATGAACCCGGTAGCCAGGTCCCGAACGATCAGGAGCTGGCTACCATGACGCAGGCACGCGCCATTCATGAGGTGGTTCCCGTCGACTATAACGTCCCTGGTTGCCCCCCCGAGGCCGACACCATCTTTTATGTCCTCGCCGAACTCGCCCAGGGACGCAAACCTGAAATCAAGGATGAACTACTGCACTGGCATTAAGCGGAGAACCTGATGAGACAGAAATTTACGATTGAACCCGTTACCCGTATCGAAGGTCACGCCAAGGTGACCATCCACATGCTGGAGGATGGCAGCGTGGGGCGCGCCTACATGCACGTCAACGAATTTCGCGGCTTTGAGAAATTCTGTGAAGGACGTCTTTACTTTGAGAT
>DATHUN010000442.1:0-2377 GCA_035462205.1 Anaerolineales bacterium | reverse complement strand
GTTATAATATTTACATGGAACTCATGCATTGGTATGAAAGGTGAACTATGTTTGAAAAACTTCCGCTCTTTGCAAAAAGGACTTTAGCGTGGAGCGTCCATCTATTTACTGCAACGGGCGCGATCTGGGGCTTCCTGACGATCATCGCAATCTTCGAAGAGCGATGGCGGATGGCAATCATTTGGATGATCGTCGCGATGTTCGTCGACGGATTCGATGGGATGCTGGCGCGCTGGTTTAAGGTAAAGGAATATGCTCACGGCATCGACGGCGGATTGCTCGATAATATTATTGATTATCTGAACTATGTTGTCGTTGCGGCACTGATCTTGATCAAGGCACCTCACTTGCTACCGTATGGCTTTGCCTACGCGGGCGCATTCTCGATTCTGTTATCTTCGGGTTACCAGTTTTCGCAGGTGGATGCCAAGACCGATGATCAATCGTATTTCTTCAAAGGATTTCCTTCGGTCTGGAATTTTCTTGTAATCTATCTGATGCTTTTGGGATTGAATCCGTGGATCAATTTGCTTGCACTTGTAGTCTGCAATATCCTTGTCTTCGTTCCGGTGAAATATCTATACCCGAGTCGCAACACACGTTTACGGCGACTAACACTCGGCTTTACGTATGTTTATGGTGCTCTCGGCGTGTGGGGTTTGTTGCAGTATCCTGATGTTCCTGAGTGGGTCCTGTGGGGCTCATTTGTTTATGTGGCGTATTACGCAATTTTGAGTTTCTTCCCAAAATTGGGCAGGACCAAACTCGCCTAGATCTAATTTATATGTATATTGGGAAAGTTCTCGAACCGTCCGATCAATTGTCTGAGGCTCTGCAGAGACTGATTCCTCAACTTGGTATTCACAAAGATATTCCCGCCCATCAAGAGCTGAAAGCACTGCTAGAAGCGCCAGGATCGACCTTATTAGTTGCACGCGAACCGGATAAAAATGGTGAAATTGTCGGGATGCTAAGTCTGACGGTTTATCGCGTTCCGACTGGAGTAAGGTCGATCGTCGAAGATGTAGTCGTTGACCAAAAAATGCGCCAGCGCGGTGTTGGAGAGGCACTCATTCGCCAAGCAATCGAGCTCGCGCGCCAGGCCGACGCAAGCGGAGTAGCGCTTACCTCGAACCCACAGCGTGAAGCCGCAAACCGGCTCTATCGGTCGATAGGATTTGAACTGCGAAAGACGAATCCGTACTTTTATAAATTGAAATAGAATTTGAGTAAAAAGAAAGGCAGGCCACAAGGACCTGCCTTTTGGGTATTGAGCCGATTGGGTGATGGCTTATTGCCATGCCCATTTCCGCCGGCATTGGCATGATCGGATTTGTCTTTATCTTTGTCCTTATTGCTACTATTGTCAGGATTGCCTGGTGGGTTCTTGTCTGTTTTATCCTTTTATGACATAACGATTCCCCGGTTTTGGGAAACGGCTTTTTGCAATTGTCCCAGGTTGTAGGAACTGTGCCATCGCCCAGTGGAAAGTTACTATAGAGTATGCGAAGTCAAAATTCAGGGGTGTGAGGTTTGGTAGTCCTTAGGCGTGTCTAGATCGGCGAGGATAGTGGGTGTGTTAACTTCCACATACTCGATCGCCTCGGCGTGTTGGTTCAGAAAATCGCGTGGCGATTGGGGCGATTTCAATGCCAGCAATTCCTGCCACAAGGATCGTTCGACCAACCAGGGATGGCCACGCCTGTGTTGATAACTTGGCACAATGAGCTTGGATTTTTTATCACGGAACGTTTCGCACATTAACTCTATGCTTGCTACTTGGACCTGGGGTTGATCGCCGAGCCCGATCAAGGTTGCCCGCACCTGATCCATTTGTGCCATTAGTCCGAGTTGCAAAGAGGAAAGCATCTCGCCATTTGCATACTCATGATTGAAAATGCTTCGGGCTCCATATTGATTCACGATCTGATCCACTTCTTGACGAGCGCCGCCGGTGACAACAAAGATATGTTCGATGCCAGCCTGGCGAAACGTAGCAATAACTTGTCCTAATACTGTTGTTTTTCCCCACGCTAACAACATCTTTGGCTGGCCCATCCGTTTGGATTCACCGGCTGCAAGGATAATGGCAGATATCATAATGTATCGTCAGACACCAAGCGCTGGTACATTTCTGGAGTATCAACATCCAGCAGCAGGCGATCATCATGCCAGGGTAAATATTCTACACGATGCTTGTGAAAGATTGCCCGACCGCCGACATCTCCTTCCAGTGTGAGAAGGTCGTCGAAGGTAGAACGATCAAATAACACGGGGTTTGCCCGCTGATCCATCACCATCGGTGCGACGATCGCATACAATCCCTCGGCATGTTTTTCCACTAATGCGCCTAGTACGGAGCTCGTGACCTGCGGTT
>DATHUN010000441.1:0-4500 GCA_035462205.1 Anaerolineales bacterium | reverse complement strand
CCTGCCTGCCACCGAATTCGATCGTCCCCACGGCAACGCCTCTTCCTTCGGACACAGCGGTTCCAACGCAGACCATTGTCTGGTTCCCTCCATCGGCGACGCCTACGCTTTTGGGAGTTGCAACCCAGACCGCTACAGCGGAGATGAATCCCGGCATCGGTACCCTAACACTGAGCGACGACTTCCACGATGAAAAACTCTGGGATACGGCCGTCTCGGACCAGGGCAGCGCGGCGATCAGCAACAATCTATTGGCGATTGCGGCTCAGCCCGGTGTGTATCTCGTCAGCATGCGCCATGATTTGAATGTGAGTGATTTCTATGCAGAGATTACAGCGCGCCCCAGCCTGTGCCGTGGGGACGATAGCTACGGCATTCTGGTACGGACGATAGGAAAAGGGGCGTTCTACCGTTTTAGCCTCAACTGCAATGGACAAATCTACGCCGAGCGGGTCAGCGGCGGTGTGAAGCTACAGGTGCAAGAACCAGTTGCTACCGGAGATGCGCCGCGTCCACCCGCCGAGGTCCGTATTGGAATGTGGGCCGTCGGCGGCGAGATGCGCCTGTTCCTGAACGGACGCTATCAATTTAGCATTTTCGATAAGCAGTTTCCGAGCGGCGCGTTCGGGGTCTTCGTGCGCTCCGCCGGTGAGGCGCTGGTTAGTGTGACATTTTCAGATTTCAAAGTATATAAAGTAGATTACGTTCTGCCTACTAAAACACCGCTCCCTTAATGTCATTGCCCAGCTGCTTTCGCCGGGGCAATGACATGATAAGACGATATAATTTCGAAATGTCCTCCAACAAGCTCAACAACCTCGATTCCAAGCGGTGGCTGAAATTCCAGAAGTCGTGGTTCCTGCATAATCCGCCGCCGCGCAAAAAGGGAGTGTTGGTCCACCCGGCTAAGTTTCCGGAGACGATGGCGCAGGAGTTCATCGAGTTCTTCACCAAGCAAGGGGAAACTGTTCTCGACCCGATGGCCGGGACCGGCTCCACATTAGTCGCAGCACTACGCGCAGAACGTAATTCCTATGGCATCGAGTTGAATCCCAAATATGCCGAGATCGCCAAAGAGATCCTTGCAGAAGAGCGCACGTTACTCGGCGACTCGGTCTCCAATCTCCGGTCTCTGGTGATCAACGGTGATGCGGCCCAAATCGCCCGTTACGAAATACCGATCATTGATTACGTCCTGACCTCGCCTCCCTACTGGGATATGCTGCATGCGCGAGGAGCCGCAACCCAAAAGAAGCGCCGCGCATCCGAACAGTTAGATGTGCATTATTCAGACGATCCCGATGATTTAGGAAACATTGAAGATTACGATGCATTCCTCGAAAAGCTGCTGGATATTTACAAAGGGTTGAAACCTTTCCTGCGTGAAAAGGCCTATCTGACGATCATCGTCAAGAACGTAAAGAAGGGTGGCAAAATTTATCCCCTGGCGTGGGATATTGGACGTGAACTGGGAAAAACCTTTACGCTGAAGGATGAAAAAATCTGGTGTTTGCCGCCCGGGCAACAAATATGGACGCAATCCGGTTTGAAGGCGATTGAAAAAATAGGAATTGGTGAAAAAGTACTGACACACTTTGGAACGCTCCAAAATGTTACAAAAACGATGTGCCATCATCACACAGGGCAATTGATACAAATCAAGCCAGGATTGTTAAATAAGACAATCCTTCTTACACCAAACCATGAAGTGTTAACGATCGAGCGCAAAAGATTTTTTCATAAAAATGGTGAAGCGTTTTGGGAGAACTTCAAACGAAGCGAAACACGTGGGCCGACGTGGAAACCAGCCGGGGAACTAAAGGAAGGGGACGCTGTTGCTTTTCCGATTCCAGCATTCACGATTGACTTACTTCAGTTAGATATCAGTACCTTCATGCCGGAGGTAACAAGCTGGCCCCAGGATGAACATTGGTACTACACCTGCGGAAGAGGAAAACAAGGACCAGGAAAGCTTCCAAAGCTTATTTCAGTAAACAATGACTTTATGAGATTAGCTGGCTGGTATCTTTCGGAAGGTAGTAGCAGTGGATCGGGGGTACATATTGCTAACTATTCTCCTCTTGCACAAAAAGAAGTTGATGACCTTTTTCACTCAATTTTCGGGGCAAACACACACATCGGACACGACGGTGTCTGGTGCAGGAGCAGATCCGTATCAAAATTATTAGCGATGCTCTTTGGTAAAGGTGCTCGTCATAAGAAAATTCCAGACTTTATTCTTCATTTACCGCATGAAAAACAAGGGAGACTGATCGAGGCGCTCTGGGCAGGTGATGGACACGCTAGTGCGAACAGTGTTTTGTATAAAACAGTTTCAGAAGATTTAGCCTTAGGAATCACATACATAACGGCAAGAATGGGCGCATTACCTTATGTTGATAGAAATCCAAACTGGTTCAATCTGTCCTACCGTGGACAATCCATGCTGAAAATGCAAAAATGGTTAGGTTTACCATCTATGGAAAGAGAGAATGTTCAAGATCAGCATTGGATTCGAGATAATCTCATTTGGTTGCCCATTCGCAGAACAGAAGAAATAAACTATGCCGGGCCAGTTTACAATCTTGAAGTTGAAGCTGCTAACTCTTATACAACGGAGGGCTTTATTGTGCATAATTGCCAGGATAACCAACCTCTGGCGCCGTTCGGGCTGGGGTCGGCATGGGTGAGCAACACATTCCATCACTATTGCTTGCAATTCAGGAATGAGTAATTCGCTCCTGGCGCCGCCCGCGGCGCAGAATTTGGATGCAATGCGCCGCCGCGGACGGCGGCTAGAGCAAACAGGGAGTACTTTATGAATGAAAAACCCAGTGTTGGCGTTGCCGTTATTTTGACGAGAGACGACAAGGTCCTCTTGATGAAACGCAAGGGACCACACGGTCCCGGCACGTGGACGACACCAGGTGGGCACATGGAATTTGGCGAGACGCCTGAACAATGCGCAACCCGTGAAGTGAAGGAAGAGGTCGGCGTGGAGATCACCGCTATTCGCTTTCGCGCCGTAACGAACGATCTCTTCCAGGCAGAAAGGCGGCATTCAGTCAGCATCTGGATGGAGGGCAAGATCCGCGCCGGCGAGCCCACCGTGATCGCCACAGAGGAAGCCAGCGAGATAGGATGGTTTGCCTGGGAGGCGTTACCCCAGCCTTTGTATTTACCTCTGGAAAACTTCATTACACAAAATAGTTACCCGCCAAAATAAATGTTCGTCTTTCTAGGTTTATCATTATTTGTGTACATGTTCGGAATAATAAGTAAAGATGAATTTTTTTGAATACAAAACAGTAGCTGAAAGATATGCAAAATCCCGGCCTTATTTTCACCCACTTGTAACTCAGAAAGTTAAGGCGCATTTAGGCATTCAAAGAACTGTTAACTTTGCAATCGATGTTGGTTGTGGACCTGGCCAATCCACAGTTGCCTTAAAAGAAATCGCGGATTTTGTGATCGGCGCGGATATTTCTGCAGAGATGCTTGGTTTTGCAGAAATAAATTCAGGAATTCAATATATCCAAGCATCGGCAGAAGGACTACCAATTCAGTCCAGGTCATCTGATTTGCTTATATCATCCTTGGCTTTTCACTGGTTCAATCAGGAACGATTTTTGGCAGAAGCAAGGCGAGTATTAAAGGATAAAGCCTGGTTAATCATCTCAAACAATGGGTTTACGGGACAGATGATTGAAAATCCGACCTTCGAAAAGTGGATCATTCAAGTCTACGAAAGGCAATATCCAAGCCCGCCCCGTAATTCAGCGCCTATGACAGCCGAGATCGCTCAGCAACATGGATTTAATTTTGCGCATGAAGAGAGTTATCAAAATGAGGTGCTTTTTACTGTTGAACAATTATCCGCTTATCTAATCACGCAAAGTAATGTGATTGCAGCTACGGAACAAGGAAAGGAAAGGATAGAAGATGTTTATTTGTGGCTTAATGAGGAAATGAAATCCTTCTTCCCGAATGAAAATGCGACCTTTACTTTCGGGGGCTATATCTGGTATTTACAAAAAACCTTATGATCTCTTCGTCCGACTTTATCCGCCTTCCGTCTACGCGCGACCTCACCGAAGGTGGAATTGCCTACGCGCTCCGTGCGCTGCCGCATCTTTACAAGCGCATGGGCCGATCAGCACACGATAGTTTACATCGAGTCGTATCGGAAGCGGCGGTGGAACTGGCGTTCCGGCGTTTTCTTGGGGAGCGTGAGATTCCTTTCGAGGTAAAAAGTGCCAGGCCGTTCACAGACCCCGACCATTATGATGTCTCGTTTGCCGGGCGACGCTGTGAGATCAAGTCATTTTTTATCAGCCGGCGGGAACAATTATTGCAGTTGAAACAAAACCCGCAGGTCCTGTTGAGCGTGCCGGCGTTGGTGGCATCTGACCAAAACGCAGCAGAAGGACATTTGAACAGCGATATTTATTTGTTCGCGTTTGTGGCGGGCCTGGTTGCTGCGTCGGAAGCGGATTCGCA
>DATHUN010000440.1:0-5082 GCA_035462205.1 Anaerolineales bacterium | reverse complement strand
TACGCGGCGCGCTGCATCAGAAGGATCCAGTACACGGCAAGTACCATCATAACGGACGCGATCGACCTTGCGCGCTTCCTGCTCTTTACGCATCTGGTCCAAGCGCTCGGGTGTACAAAAACAGGGATAAGCGTGGCCCGACTTGACCAGCGTTTGCGCATGACGCTGATAGATCTCCCGCCGCTCCGTTTGACGATAGGGTCCATATGGGCCGCCATGAAAGGGACTCTCATCGGGCGTCATCCCAAGCCAGTCTAAACTGCGCACAATTACTTCTTCCGCACCGGGCACAAAGCGTTTCTGGTCCGTATCTTCGATACGTAAAATAAACTGTCCGCCCGTTTGGCGAGCAATCAAATAGGAATAGAGAGCGTTCCTGGCATTCGCAACGTGAAATCTACCAGTGGGCGACGGTGCTAATCGTGTACGTGCGGGTTTCATTCCAAAAAGTACCCTTCTACATGAATATAAATTGTGCAAGAAGAGAATAGAGCCGAGAGTTTAGAATTCCATTTGCCTGAATCTCATGGCAACGCTTTCGACCAAACCAATACCCAGCATCAGCGAGGTAAGACCGCTACCGCCGTAACTGATGAATGGCAACGGCAGCCCCGAGACCGGCACAATGTTTAGATTCACGCCGATGTTGACCATCCCCTGAAAGAAGATCAAGGTGGCAACCCCATAGGCAATGGTCATGCCGGCCACATCCCTTGCTTTTTGGGCGGCGCGCAGACACCTCCAAAGGACGAGAACAATGATCACGATGACTAATAAGCTGCCCACCAGCCCAAACTCCTCCGAGATCGCGGAGAAAATGAAATCGGTGTGGCGTACTTTCAAGAAGCGCAGTTGCGTCTGCGTGCCGTGACCGTATCCCTTGCCGAATAAACCGCCCGATCCGATGGCGACGAGCGCTTGCTGCACATTATAGGTCGCGCCGAAGGTCGCATTGGGATCCGGCAGAATAAAGTTGGCGATACGTTGCTGCTGATACTCCTGCAAGAAAGGAATGCGGATGTTCAGAGCGGACAGCGCCACGACTGTTCCGATTGCCACGACGCCAATCGTGCCGAACAACAGCAGATGTTTCAACTGAATCCCATTGAACCATAACAGGGAAGCCAGAATAACCATCAGCACCACGACGTTGCTCAAATTGGGCTGCAGCAAGATCCATATGCCTAACAACATCACCCACAGGAAAGCGCCGAGGATCCAGCGCAGATCGCGCGGCTGGTTCTGGGTCCGATCGAAGTAACGCGCCAGCAATAGAATTGCAGCGATTTTGGCAAACTCGGTTGGCTGCACAAAAAGCACACCCACTTGAAACCAGCGTGCAGCGCCGAATACCGCCTGCGCACTGAGAAACAAGGCAAACAGCAGAACTCCCATCAGCAGAGCAATGAGACGATATAACGCCATCCAGTATCGGTAATCGATGGCGGCAACGACAAAGATCAACACAATACCGAGGAGAGCGAAATAAATCTGCCTGTTGATGAGTGGAATAAGTTCCGAATTCCCCGCTACTGCCGATCGGATCATGGTGGTGCCAAAGGCAGTAGCCAGGACCACCGCGCCCAACAGCCAGAAATCAAAATATCGCCACGAGATGTCTTTCAGCATACAGAAACTTACTTACGCTGCCTCGACCGGCGTCGTGGCGCCGCATTCTTAATGGGAATATCGGCAACCAGGCGCTGCGAGCGTCCATCATGCTCCATCCCAATTTGGACGGCTTGCGCGTCAATCTCGACATGGCGTGAGATCGTTTCGATCAAATCGTCTTTGAGGGAATCCAGCTCAGCTGGGGTCAGATCGGTGCGGTCATGAATCAAGACGAGCTGCAGGCGCTCCTTCGCACTTTCTGCACTGTTCTTTTTCCCAAATAAGCGTTCAAAGAAACTCATGTTACTTCCTCCCTGCTAAGCGCTGGATGCGATCCCAGATGCTTTCTTGATGATCCAGGGACATGAAAGGAACAGTTTCACCGCGCAAGCGTTTGGCGATGTTTCGGAATGCCTGCCCGGCTTTACTTTTCGGATCATACGCCACCGGCGCGCCGCGGTTCGAACCAATGATGACATTCTCATCCTCCGGGACGACCCCGATCAGCTCGACGGCCAACAAATCCAAAACATCTTCCGGCGCGAGCATATCATGATTTTTCACCAGTGCTGGATTTAAACGATTGATGATCAGCGCAGCCGGACCTTTTTCCTCCGCCTCCAGGATGCCGATCACGCGGTCAGCATCACGCACCGCCGAGACCTCGGGATTCGTCACCACCAACACGCGGTCCGCGGCGGCGATCGCATTTCGGAAACCACGCTCGATACCCGCAGGAGAGTCGATCAGCACGAAATCAAAATCGGGCCGCAACTCCTTGATCAGGCGGTTCATGTCGCTTGGAGAAACGGCATTCTTGTCGCGCGTCTGGGCGGCCGGGATGAGGTACAGCTCCGGGAGTTTCTTATCGCGAATCATCGCCTGCTTCAAGCGACAACGGCCCTCGATGACATCGACAATATCGTACACGATCCTGTTTTCGAGCCCAAGAATCACGTCGAGATTGCGAAGACCGATATCTCCGTCAATGCAGACAACTTTTGAACCTTCGGTTGCCAATGCCACCGCAAGATTCGCGACCGCGGTTGTCTTGCCGACTCCGCCTTTTCCGGATGTTACAGTGATGACTTGTGCGGGCATAAATTTTTCCTGTTTAGAAAGATTCGAGGAGCATTCACAAATAAATTTGCCAACTTCTTCTATCCATTCGACCAGAATTCCGCTTGCAGCTTGCCGTTCTCATTGATGCGGGCTCGCTCGGGCTTTGGACTCTCTTGCGGACGCAGCACGGCCGAAACTTCGTCGGCGATGCGCAACTGGGTTGGCGAAAGGTCAAGCGCGCAGATGACCGCAGAGCGATTGCCCTTCGATCCGGCGTGGACCATGCCGCGCAACCGTCCCCAGATGATCACATTGCCTTCGGCGACAATTTCAGCACCAGGATTGACATCACCCAGCACAACTACGTGACCGCCAAATTCGATCCGCGTGCCTGAGCGCAACGTCCGGTTGAGGAACAGCGCCGTCTCTTCGCCAAGATTCTCGATAGAAAACTGGCGGGATTCTTCCGGCCGGGGTTTCGAGATGCGCGTGGCCAGCCCAAGGAGCTGGGCGGTTTTTTCTGTTGTGGGCGATTCACTGATCACTGCCCACAGAGAAATGCCGCGTTCGGAAAGTTGATCGCGTAGGTCTACGAGCTCGTTCACATGCAGGACCTGGCTCGCCACATCCAGTGCCAGGCGTGCACCCTGAAAAAAAGACGGCTGGGCGTCCACCTGTGCCATCAAAGCCGCGCGTTGAATTTCCCAGGATGCATCGTCTACCGAGACGAGCAGTCCGTCGCGCAATCCTTTGATTTGGATGATGGAATTCGTCTCAGTCATGGATGAACCAATGCAGAACACTCTCCAAGAATTGCAGTAGATTATAGCATGAAGGTTTTAGGGAGCTTGTACACCACTGCTCGCAGCCAGGTCAATCGATTTAAGCTCGAAATATGCCTGCATCACACGTGCAACGACCGGTGCAGCAACAGTACCACCTTCTTTACCGTTGTATAAAAATGCAAGGACGATAATCTCGGGGTCATCATATGGCGCGTACGCCAATGTCCAGGCGTGCGTGGGCCAGGAGCCAAACTGGCAGCGGTTCGCCTTGCTGGCGACATCGTCGCAATATTCGGCGGTGCCTGTCTTGCCTGCAACCGCGATGGGAATTGGATAGGTCTCGTTGAACATCCTGCTGAGCGTTCCGAGGGGAAGCTCGGTCACAGCCAGGCGGGTCCCTGTGCGGACGGCTTCCACAGTTTCAGGCTTTACGGTTTTCATGCGACCGGTTGGATCACAATATCCACTTTCGCAGGACCACTCGTGAATGAGTGGTGTCGTAGTAATGTCCCATTTCATATTCGGCGTGAAAGGAGAGATCTGGTAACTTCCCTGTGGTGGTTTGGAAAAGATCCGGCTGGGATCGGATACGTCCACCCAAATATGATCCGGGTTCGCTTTCTCAGGGTTGACTTCTTCCATTCGATAAAGGGAGAAATCATTCGGGTCGAACCAGACCGGGATGACACGGCCCTCACTATCCTGAACTTCACGAACAATTGTCGGCTGCATCAACTTACCACGGTTGGCAATTGTCGCTCCAGACATGATCACCTGCAACGGTGTCCCCAGGACAAACCCTTGTCCGACGCTAGCAATATAGGTATCCCCGGTGGACCAGTTCTCGCCGGTGTTGATCCGCTTCCACTGCGGATCAGGAATAAGACCTGGATCTTCGCCGGGCAATTCAATACCCGATTTCTGGTCGTAACCCAAGGCTCGTGCATATTCCTTGAGCCGGAAAATCCCCAAGCCTTCTGGAATCTCATCCTCATAGCCGCCACCTAATTTATAGAAGCAGACGTTGCTCGAATAGGCAATGCAATGATAAAAGTCCAGTTGACCGAAGCCGGCCTCGTTGATCACATTGTTGCGATCATAAATCCAGTCCACGAAGTCGCGCGAAGGCGCCGGTGGGCACGTATCTGTCGGGCGAAAGCGTTCACACAAGACTAACTTGCCGGGTGTTTTCACGATCTTACCGGGCCAGATCACGCCTTCATTAAATGCACCGGTTGCCGTGGAAAGCTTGAAGGTCGAGCCCGGCGCAAGCCTCGCTGATATCGCGTTGTTGATGAGCGGATGAGTCGGGTCCTGGCTTAATTGATTATAGTAATAGCCCGGGATAAAACGGGCCATACGATTGTTCTCAAAGGTTGGATAGGAAACCATCGCCAGGATTTCGCCCGTCTTAGGGTTCATAGCGATCACGACACCGCTGGAAATGCTGGTGGTATTAAAGTAACTATTCCAGTAATTGATCTCTTCCTTGAGCGACGCCTCCGCGACCTGTTGCAAACGTGTGTCGATGGTCAGCACGACATTATTACCCGGTACCGCCGTGACCGGCGGTTGTAAATTGCGCAGAATCTGTCCTGCTACATCTACCTGCACAACGCGCTTT
>DATHUN010000439.1:0-5173 GCA_035462205.1 Anaerolineales bacterium | reverse complement strand
CAGTGGTATGACCCGAATTACTGGACCGATGTCCAGAAGCAGGCCGACCAGATTGACGAGTTGATCAGCGAGTTCAACAGCGAAGTTGGATTGGTTAAGTAAAGTAACAGTTGCACATGCTTTGGATAGAATGAACAATCCCTTCGGTCGAAGTAGGTATCGGCCTCTGCGCTGAATGTGAAACCAAATAATGATAATCATCGGGCGAGGAATTCCTCGCCCGAAACATTTATAATTAGCAAATGCTGCGCCCAACGGATTTGGTCCTAGTCTGCCTGCTGCCGACACCGCGCGATTTGGAGATCGCCCGTCTTTTGGGATGGTACCGCATCCCGCTCCGGACCGCCCCAAAAGTCGTCGCGGTCGACTATCTGGCGTTTTACCAACCCTCGACATTCGGCGACCGCGGCGGACAGATCGAATATGTTGCCCCGGTCCACGGGCACGAACTGACAACGCGCGGAGAATTGCTTAAGGACGAAGCAGATCATCCTCGTGCCAAGGAAGAGTATTACAAGATTCAATTAGGGGGATTGGAAAAGCTACCTCAAACCATCGTTGCCGAGAAGTGGAAACGAATCACATTTTTGTATACCACAGGTGAATATCTTCTTAAAGCGAAAACTCTCAATGACCTGGTGGTCGATGGTGATGAGAGACAATTGCTCTGGCATTCGTTACGTGAGCGCGCAGAAAACCACCAACTGTACAAGACAGATTTACCGGATGTCGATATTCCGCCGGACGTATTGCTGGCATTATTGGGAATTAAAGAAATGCAAGAGCCATATGATGCAAAGGAAAAATCCAATGGCGACTTTGATTAAGAACGGAACTCTGGTTACTGCAACGGAAACTTTTGAAGGGGATGTTTTGATTGAGGAAGAAAAGATATCCCTGATCGGAAAAGATTTGCATCATCCGAACGCGGAATTCATTGACGCCACTGGCAAGCTGATCATGCCCGGTGGAATCGATCCTCACGTGCATCTAGATTTACCCATGTTTGGTACGGTTTCATCGGATGACCATTACACAGGTCACAAAGCGGCGGCGTTTGGCGGGACAACGACGGTCATGGATTTCGTTGTACTGGAAAAAGAAGGCTTCCAGTATTCCGTCGATATCTGGATGAAGATGGCAGAGAAGGCAGCCGTCGATTATTCGTTTCACATGAACATGACCAGGTTCGAGGAGAAAATCGCCAAAGAAATCCCGTTTCTGCCTGAAATGGGAATCATGACTCTCAAAGTTTTCACAGCTTATAACGGTCGCTTGCGGCTCGACGATGGCGGAATCTTCAAAGCCCTGCGCATCGCCAGAGAGAACGGCATGCTCGTGATGGCGCACTGTGAAAATGGCGACGTGATTGAAACACTGATTCCCGAAGCCCTCGCGGCAGGGCATACCTCACCTGAATATCATGCGTTGACGCGTCCTGCCTGGGGCGCGGTGGAAGCGACGCTGCGTCTCGCCGCAATGGCGCAGGAGGCTGACTCGCCAGTTTACATTGTCCATATGAATGTTGCCGGCGAAGTGGACATGCTCAAGTATGCACGCGAGCGCGGCGTCAAAGTAATGGGGGAGACCTGTCCGCAGTATTTATTCTTCACGATTGACGACTTGCGCCGGCCGGATGGCGCAAAGTGGATTTGTTCTCCTCCAATGCGCACCACGGCCGATAATGCTCGTTTATGGGAAGGACTCTCGGAGGGGATTTTGCAAACCGTCGGCACGGACCACTGTCCATTCTTCTATGACGGGACCAGGCCCATCGTCTACGAAGGGCACGAGGTTGCCATCCCCGGAAAGGAGCTGGGCAAGGAGGACTTCACCAAAATTCCGAATGGACTGCCTGGCATCGAGGATCGTATGCCTGTCCTATGGACCACCGGTGTACGTACAGGAAGAATTACTACCAATCAATTCGTCGCCTATACCAGCACGAATCCGGCGAAGATTTTTGGTTTGTACCCGCGCAAGGGCGCGTTGCTATCTGGTTCCGATGCTGATCTTGTAATCTGGGACCCCGACAAGAAAGTGACTTACGGTGTTGCTCATGCCCACCAGCGCACGGACTATAACCTGTATGAAGGCTGGGAATTGACAGGCATGCCTGAAAAAGTGTTCCTGCGGGGCAAAATGATCGTGAATGGTGAGGCGTGGCTAGGCCGCGCTGGTGAAGGTCAGTTTTTGAAACGTGGACAAGGTGAAGTGCTGTAATGCGAAAGAGCGTTGCTCGCAACGAGAAACCGGTGATCCAATGCGATGCGCTGGTTGTGCATTGCATGGATTATCGCCTGCAGAAATTCCTCCAGCCGTGGATCACAGTTCGCTTTGGGTATGATAATTTCGACATTATCTCCCTGGCAGGGAGTGTGCATGACTATGAGATGGTCTTGAAATATGTGCAGCTTGCCGTTCAGATCCATGCGATCAAAACAGTTTGTTTGATCAATCATGAGGATTGCCGTGCCTACGGACGGGAGGGCACATATAAACGTCACCGCCGTGATCTCTTGGACACCCGCGTCAAACTGCACGCTTTGTTCCCACAGCTCAATGTCGAAACGTTTTATCTGCACTTGGATGGTACATTCGAGCCCATTCAATAATGTTGAATTAGCATGGCACTCTGAAGGAGCGTTCTCTGCGCCTGAAGAGTCTTACATTTTCCAGATAAGAGATCCTTCACTTCGCACAGCATGACATTATTAGAATCATTTGTAATTATCTATTTTGCAGCAATTCTTTCAATCGTGGATGATCTGCATAAACGCCGCGATACTTGTCCGGCAGTAGTGCCGCGATGTGACACATGATCTCATCGGTATATTGTTTAAGTACCTGATCGCGATTTTCTTTAGGAAGCGGTGGAAGTGTGAAGGCAGGTCCTGCAGTGAGCGTGATATGGGTACGGCGCAATTTCTTGAGATTACCGAAAACCGCCTTGTCTTCGGTTCCAGTAATTGCCACGGGCACAATCGGACGGTTTAGTTTTGTGGCGAGATAACTCACGCCGGGCTTTGCCTCGATCAACGCACCCGTACGTGAGCGCGTCCCTTCTGGTGCGATCACGAGGATGTTGTCATGTTCCATCAAAGAGATGACTTTACGCAACGCTTTGATATCTGCGTTGTAACGGTCGATGAAGATAAAGTTGAAGTAATTCCCGACCCAGCGAAACAAGCCAACCTTTTGCCATTTGTCTGCAATCAGAACAAACATATCCCAGTAATCCAATGCATAATAGGCAATCGGGACATCCACCATTCCCAGGTGATTGGTGGCAATGACGAAACTTCCTTCTTTCGGAAGATATTCATAGCCATGAACGTCGACGCGGGCGATAATATTGAATAGCAGGCGAATCAGCCAGCGGATAATATACTTCATGTCAGTTTTTTAAGAGTTCTTTCAGGCGCGGATGGTCTGCATAGACACCGCGATATTTTTCAGGGAGGATGGCGGCGATGCGGCACATGATTTCATCGGTGACGGCGCGCATTGCCTGCTCACGCCCTTTGCCAGTTGGGATGCGGACCTCCAGCAATTCGCCCGCTGTGACCGTAATCTTTGAACGGCGAAAATGCTTTAAGTTCTCCACCACGCGCCGGTCTTCTGTCCCTGTTATTGCCACGGGCAGCACGGGGTATCCACTCTTGGCTGCCAGGAAGGTGACACCCATTTTCCCGTTCTGCAATGCTTCGGTTGGGGAGCGCGTGCCTTCCGGCGCGATGACCAGCATCCCGCCCTCTTTCATCCGCTCGAGGATTTGCCGGAAGGCGGCATAGTCTGCTTCGAAACGATTCAGCCAGATGGCATTGACGGCGCGACCAATTGCTCCATAAAGGGGATGGTTTTTATATTTTTCGGCGACGGGCATGATGAGGTCTTCACGATCAATGATGCAGAGCAGCACGGCTGTGTCCAGGCGGCCCAAATGATTGGCTGCCACGATGACGTTTCCCGCAGGAAGTTTTTCACGGCCATAGACTTCAATATTCGCGATGAGTTTCATTACAAAACGGACGATGGAGCGTAGTGTCGAATATTTCATGGCGTCCATTTTACAACAAGCAGAGCACTATTGCCGCGCCTGTTTTTGCGGAGGTCCACTGAATAAAAAACGGACGGTAACAAATACCGTCCGTTTAGGAAATTAAAACGTTTTCGTGTTATTTCCAAAGGAAATCGTTTGAGCCTTTGCTTTTTGTACGATTCTCTACGCCATATCTTTCGAACATACGCTCGAAGATCAGCATATCGCTGGGAGACATATTTATGATCTCAAAACCAATATTGAAGCTATTCGGATCAATATAATCCGTGTGGCACCACCGGCTGCGCGCAATAAACACCATACCGTTCTTGTCGGCGATATCCGGTGTGAGCTCGATACGCACGCGAAAATCCTGTCCTGGTGCAATCTGTTTCTGACTGTCCAACTTAAATCCGCCCGTACTAATATCAGAGAGATACCCCAGCAGCTCTTTTGTTACATCGTTGGTGACCTGCATGTAATACGTGAAGTCTCTACGGCTGACTTTCCGCTTATCTGCCATTCGAGTCTCCTTTCTGGCACTAGTATAAAATAGGTACGGCGCGCTAACAAGAGGATTGACTATCATTATGAGTTTGTAATTTTGTAATTTGTGAAGTAGCACAACCCACCGTCCGGTGCGCAGGTACGATCTTTACCGGTAACTTTTGAGAGTTTTCTGGGTTTTCAAATTTCATTAGAACTAGATTCGGCTTTTATACGATCATTGGAGCATCACTTTGGAAACAGCGATTAAACCTTCTTCCCGCCGTCCCGTTTTCATTTGGTTAATTATCTCGCAGTTGCTGGCGGTCGGTTCTCTATTCTTCTGGCTGCTGATGGCCGGGCTTTCCGTCATGGCTTTTGATTCCGGTGTCTCTGCCGAAGCATGGACGTTTGTCATCGCGGTCTGGTCCTACCCGATTTGGCCGATCGGTTTTGCGATTGCCTCCTGGATCGCCTATGCTCGCAAGAAAGACCGCCTGGCAGGTGTGCTGACTACGCTTACATTTCTGCCGGTACTGGTACTATTTTTGGTGATGCTGATTGGGAATTTGTGGTTTATGTACCAGACACAAACAAATCCACCCTTTTAAAAACTTGCCAAGGCGATCGCCTTGGCAAGTTTTT
>DATHUN010000438.1:0-9853 GCA_035462205.1 Anaerolineales bacterium | reverse complement strand
GGTAGCTTGCGACGTCGCAGTTGCTTTTGGGGAGCAAGAGCTAAGCAACAAAATGAGAGAAGTACAAAGTAGAGTTAGTTTTTTCATAGGAGCCTATCTATTGTAGATTTTCAATTTACGACCGGCGGCGATGGACGATGAGCAATTGTCCCGATCCAATGGAGACAGAAGCGGTTTCGTCGATCATTTCGTTGCTGATACCGCGTGTCTTATCAGGATAAAGCGTCTCGCTTTGGAGCGCCCATTTGAAATTTTTGGTCTGGATTTCGGAGACCGGGCCCTGCCAGGGAATCAGGGAGACAATATCCCCACTCTTTCCATGGACCTCGGCTTGGTCCCGGCATAGGAGGACTTCCTCGATCCCATCGTCCAGCCGGACATCGAAGGCTGCAAGGCGAGAGTCGCTGAGGAGCGTAATATTTGCGAGCGTTTGATCCAGGCGGCCACCGAGGGCAGCGACGATGAGAATCTTTCGGGAATCTAATTTAATTGCCCACTCCATCGCCAACTCAAGATCGGTCTCGTTCTTATCCCGTGGATAAGCAGTGATATTGACACCATCTTCTCGAAATTTCTCTATCAGGCTTTGGTCCGCCGAATCCAGATCGCCAACAATAAGATTCGGTTTGATGCCAAGCGTTAGGGCGTGACGCGTGCCGCCGTCGGCGCAGATGATGTAATCAGCGCTCTGAATGAGGAACCGTGCTTTCGTGAGGTCCGGGAGTTCGCCGTTGGCGAGGATAATGATCCGCTGCAAAGAAAAATCCTCCGAGGGCGGAGGACGATTAATGATTCGTGTATATTCCCTCCGCCAGCATGATCTGGATCAGGTGTTGCGGGTCGAGCGTTTGACGCTCCTCTCAGCCCGTTGCTGCGCGGGCACCCCGTTCGGTTGTCAGTTATAAATATACCCGAAATCTGGATGCTGTCAATTCAAAAACGTAGGGACGGACAGCTGCCCATCCCTACATATATCATCGCACGCGGCGGCGCCATTCTTCTTTCATCTGCAATTCGCGCGGACTTAAACCCGACTCCAGCGCCAGGAAATCAATCAGCAAGCGGTTGAATTTAATCGTCTCATCGATCATCGGGAAGTGGCCGGAACCTTCCAGCTCCATTTGATGCGTCATGGTCGAGATCGAATCATCCTCATCCGGCGTGGTGATTGCTTCGTCCTTATCTCCATATACTAACAGACAGGGAATATTCAAACTTCGGAAACTGGTAAAGATATGATTCGCCTGCAAGGCAGCCATTGAGGCGGAGATCGCCTGCGGGTCTGCTTTGCCAGCATCTATCAGGGCTGCCGTTGCTTCTGGAGAGCGGCCGGACAGCCAATCGGTCAATTCACCGGGCGCGGCTGTCCGCAAGCGGGCGTTGACCGCGGCATAGTCCAGCGGACAACTTACCGCCATGAGGCGATCCACACTTTTGGGGAAGCGAGTGGCAAATGACATGCCCACGAGGGCGCCCAAGCCATGACCGACCAATGCGATCTTGCCGATTCCCATCTCCATGAGGAAACGGTCGATCAGCGATGCCTGCTGTTCGATGGAGTAATTCAAAACATTATGAGCGGTGTCCCCGAAGCCCCATAGATCCAGCGCGTAGGCGCGGAAGGAGGTGGAGGCGACTTGCATAGAGGCGATCCAATACCGCCATGAGCCGACCCAGCCGTGCAGGAAGATGACGGGACGACCGCGTCCCAACACCTCGTAGTGCACAATGGAGCTATCGAGAAGGATTGCGCTCAAGAGTTATTTTCCAAACTTTGCCAGAATGATCTTGACGCGTGAGGTGAGTTGGTCAGGGGCAAACGGTTTCAACAAATATTCTTCGGCACCCGCTTCCAGCCCCTGCTGGATTTCCGCTTCCTGTCCTTTGGCAGAGAGGAAAACGATCGGGATATCCTTCAATTCCGGGTTCAGTTTCATGATCTTACATGCTTCATAGCCCGTCATGCGCGGCATACGAACGTCCATAAGGATGAGATCGGGGTTGATATTGGGAGCCATCTCCACCGCCTCCTCCCCATTTGCTGCTGCAAACACCTCGTACCCGGCAAAGCGCAATGTAAACGCCACCAGGTCTCGAATATCTCGTTCGTCTTCCGCGATCAATATCTTTGCCATTCATGCCTCATTGTGATTCGTAGACGGGCAAGGTAAAGGAGAAGGTACTTCCTTCGCCAGGGATGCCGGTACTTTTCATCCAAATGCGACCCTTGTGCATGTCCACGATCTGTTTAACGATGGAAAGACCCAATCCAGTTCCCGGTGTTGCCAGAACCAGCGGATGCTCGCCACGATAAAAGCGCTCAAAGACCCGGTCCTGGTCTTCCAGCGAGACCCCCACGCCATTATCTTTCACATCCACCTGGACTTCATTTCCACCGTTCAACGGCTGGATATTCACCAGGATGGTCCCATTCTCAGGAGTGTAGTGGTAGGCGTTATCCATAAGGTTGCCTAGAATCTGACGAACACGTTCGACGTCGCCATACACGCGCGGGAGCTTCTTGGGTGCCTCGAGCGAGAGTGCCATCGGCTTGTTCTCCTCCTGCGAGCGGCGCAAGACATCACCCATAACGTCCTCGGCGATCTCACGAAGATCGAGAGCCTGCGGCGACAGGGTAACACGTCCCGATTCGATACGTGACACATCCAGCAGGTCGTTGACGAGGATATTCAGGCGCTCTGTGTTGTTCTTGACAATGTTCAGGAAGTGCGTCTGATTTTCGTTCAGGGCACCCGCTGCTCCCATTAGCAGGACATCGACATAGCCGCGGATGGAGGTCATCGGTGTGCGGAGCTCATGACTGACCGTGGCAACAAACTCCGACTTCAGGCGATCGACTTCGACTTCATGAGTGATATCGCGGAAAATGGAGACCGTGCCCAGGAAATCGTTCTGCAAAATTACCGGTGCGAGGTGCACCAGAATAATGCGACCATTTTCGAGGTCAATTTGTTCCGCGTAGGTGTCACCTTGCTCATAGGCGCCAGGCAAATCGGACCAGTCACGGATCGTTTGCATCCATGCCCCGGCAGATTTGCCAAAGAGCCCACCGAATACATCCAAAGATTGGCCCACGATCCGGTCTGCTTCCAAGCCCAAAATTTTCTCGGCAGACTGGTTGAGGAAAGAAATGCGGTTATTTGCGCCGGTCACAAGCACCCCGTCGGCTACCGCTTCTAGGATGGCTTGAGAGCGGCTTGCATCTTCCTGCTCGCGGCGCAGCATACTGCCGAGGCGCTCGGCTTGGTCACGAATAAGCTCATACAAATGCGCATTATTGATCGCCACGGCAACCTGACCCGCAATGGCTTTCACGAGACCTAATAATTCTGCACTGAAATAGTTCGGCTTACGATGGTAAACCATCAAGGCGCCGATCACGTCCTCGGCAACCAGCAACGGCATGGCAATCGCGCTGCGGTGCTCCCGTGAAGATAACGAGTTACGTACCCAACGCGGGTCATTCATAAGGTCATCCACGAGAGCTGGCTCCCGCTGCGCAACCACCCAGCCTGCCAGTCCCTCGCCGATCTTCATCCGGAAGCTGCGCCCGCCCTCGCCGCTGACTCGATCACTAAGATAGCCAAAGCCAGCGCGGAAGTGCAGGAGGTTGTCTTCTGCATTGAGCAACATGATTGTTCCTTGTTCGGCGCCTATGGCATCATTCAGCAGCGCCAGCGTCCGATTCAATGCACGGTCGAGGTCCAGGCTCGAGGAAACTTCGGTCAGAATGTGCAGAAGTGTTTCGGTATTCTGTTGCTCGCGTTGCAGCTGAGCAGTCCGCTCCACCACACGCTGTTCCAGCTCACGGGCAAGGCGCTCCGTCTCGTTGAACAGGCGTCCGTTTTGGATGGCAACTGCTGCCTGGTTCGCAAGTGTGCTCAAGATTTGCAGATCATCTTCCGAATAGACGTTTGGTTGATAGGTCTGTGCAGAAAGCATTCCGACAGTTTTGCCACTGAGCGTCATAGGTACCGCTAGAATGGACAGTGGCGTGTCAGGTTTGCCGTAGGTTAAGGTTTCCATGCTGTCGATCGTCTCAGCGCCATGCAAGATCAGAGGCTCACCAGTGGTGATCACGCGGCCACTCAAGCCCTGCGTACGCGGAATGCGCGTGATCGGCGCGCGCTTGTCTTCATCCACAAGGTAAACACCCTCAATCTCATCGGTTTCTTCGTACAGCAAGCTGATCACAAACGACTCCACCGGCATCAGCCGCTGCGCAGCTTTATGCACTGCCACATAGACCTGTTCCGGATCGAGATTGGCGCCCACTTCATAGCTCGCCTGGTTCAAAATAGAGAACCGCTCCGCCGTAGAAAGTGTGGACTGGTACAGGCGAGCATTCTCCAGGGCAATAGAGGCTTGGTTGGTCAGGGTTCTAGCAAGCTCGATCTCTGTCAGACTAAAACGTATGGCTTCACTCTGATGGAGGAAGATCAATGCCCGCAGATTCGCACCACTGACAAGAGGCAAGATCAGCAGCGCCTTCGTCCTCGCTCCCAAAAACTTAGCCAACGGTGCGAGGTCTGGCTCCACATTGACCACATCCGTGGTGAACACACCCAATGATTCTTTCAAGCGATTAAAGATTGGGGCATCCGGCAATCGTTGGGGCAGTTTGGAGTTTGTTCTCGGCAGGGCATATTTCCAGATCGCGTTGCCGCGCTCAAACATCACCACCGATACATTGGGTGCGTTCAGCGCATCCATTAACTCCTGAGCAGTGAGCTGTAGAATCTTGCCTTCATCCAGTAATCCGCTCAAAGCAGAAGAGAAACGATTCAGCAGAGCCAGACGCTGGGAACGTTCATCCAGTTCCGTGGCACGGCTGAGGCTTTCTTCGAACAAACGGGCATTCTCGAGCGCAATGGCGGCCTGACTGGCAAACGTCGTCCCAACCTGCATATGCTCGCGATTATAGAAATGCGGTTGCCACTTTTCGAGCGCCAAGACCCCGATCACTTCATTCTTGGAGATGAGCGGGATGCCGAGCCACGAGAGGCGCGGTGCCTCGAGCGGCGGAAAACGAGGATCGTGCCGAACATCGCCAACAAGGATGCCCTGTCCTGTGCGGATCATCTCCTTGAACAGTGCGCTATCCTCTTGGGCGATCGTCAAGCCAAGCCGACGCTCAGTATCTGGGAAACCGCGCGCTGCAGCGACCGTTAGCCGGTCCTTTTCTCGCAGCCAGAGGATTGCCGTATCGTAAGCCAGCACCGGTTCGAGTTGGTTGAGCAAAGACCCAACCAGCTCGCCACTTTGCAAATTGGCTGTGAATGTGGTCGCGGCAGAAGTCAGCGCCTCCAATTGGACTGCACGTTCCTGGGTCGTCTGCACGAGGCGGACATTCTGCAGAGAGAGCCCAACTTGCTGTGACAGCGAAAGGAGTAGAGTTTCATCTTCCAAGGTAAAAGCCGCAGGTGTGTTGAAGTTGTCCAACACCAGCACACCCACCGACATATCGCCGGAATGAATAGGAATCAACAAACTCGAGACCGGCAAACGCCCGCCAGTGGCTTCCCGATACAACAGTAAACCTTCCGTGGAGAATGAATAATCTCGCGTGAACTGAACTTCGTCGACACGCAAAGGTCGCCTCGATTCGAAAACTTGTCCGGGCAATGATTCTCCGGCGCGGTATTCTATGCGCTTCATTGTCTCATTATCTGCATACCCTGAGACCGCGCGTGGGAACAATTGACTGGCGTGCTCATCCCAAATCAAAACTACACCGGCGTGCGCCGCAGGCAGGGCACGCCGCGAACTTTCCAGCAACGCCCGCACAATTTGGTCCGAATCCAGTCCGCGCAATTGACGGCTGAAATCCAGAAGCAGGTTGACTTCCTGCAGACGGCGACGCGTCTCGTTGAGCAGAGAGATATTTTGTAGAATGACAGACGTCTGACGGGCAATCTGGTGATAGACCTGTAGATCCTCATCCGTAAATGCAGGTAGCGGCTCAGGACTGACAGCCAGCATCGCCGCCACGGTTCTCTTATCAATCTTGATCGGAAGACAGATCAGTGATTTGACGCGCAGCGCACTGAGAAGCGGTGTCTCGCGCCACTCGAGGTTTTCATCGAGGTTCGCAATCAGGATGGCTTCGCCAGTCTGCAACGAAGTCCGAAGAGGATTCCGCTGCCCAAACAAGGCCTCCGGGCTGGTGGCGCGCGGGATATTTCCGAGTACATGCGCCAGGCGCGGACCTTCTCCGGTCATCTCGGCAATCATCGCTACAGACATGCTGAGTTGCGTGAGTGTTTCGCGTCCGAGTGCTTGGAGCGCCGAGGAAGCATCCAACTGGCGACTGACAGACTCAGTAATAGCAAGCCCGGCACGCACACGCTGCGTCCGTTGGTCAAGGTTTTGGATCGCAATCGTTTGATCCAGGTCTTTGCGCAGGAGGATCGGGAGGTCATTTTGGGTCACGCTGAGTAAACGCTGCTGACGCTCCAAACCAGAGGACAACGCTTCCACACGAGTGCGCAATTCATTGAAGCGCGTATAGTTGGCGATCGCCAGCGAAGCTTGCGCGGCAAAAATCTCGAGTGTCTCGATTGTGGCGAGGTCCGGACGCAATCCATCGCGCGGTGAATCGACGCTGAAGATACCCAGAGGAGCGCCCTGATTATCCTCCAGCGGCACAATGAGAATATCATCCGCATCCCAGACCGCGGAGGATTTACTGGATTTGTCCGGCGCCTCCACGGTTACCATTTGAACGTCTGCAGGAATGATCGGCGCGTCGTCTACCGGAATAAAGTAAGAGCGGCTAATTTTAAACTGCGGTTTCAATAATTGCTGAACGCTCGAAAGCGGCTGCTTGCGTGCCATCAATTCGGCCAGTGTATCGGGGGTAAAACCTACGCCGATGACACGTCGCAGCATGCCTGTATCGGGCTCGTAGACGCTCATCAAGACGGCTTGAAATGGAGTCGATTCTCGAATACTGTTTGCAATCGTGCGGAGCAGCTGCTCGAGCGGCTGCTCGAAATTCAAACCATAGCTGACTTCGGTCAAACGTGTTAACGTGTCAGCACGGCGGCGCAGCAGCTCGGAACGCTGACGTTGTTCCTGATAACGCTGGACGTTGCCAAGGGCAACCGCAGCATGAGAGGCGAGGCTGCCAACAATTTCCAAAGATGATTGATCGAGGAAACCGGCCTGCGTGGAATGCAAGTGGATCAATCCCGCCGTTTTGCCCTGCGCAGTGATCGGTACAATCACGGCAGAGCGCACGCCCTCATGGACAGGAGGATCATCGCCTGCCGAATAATCAGTAATTAGCTGTGGCTCCCCGGTTGTAATCACTTTTTCATCCAGCGGGGAAAGCGTCTCAGGAAGCGGACAGCCTAGTGAAAGAGTCACGGGCGGCGGGAATGTGACAGCGTTTAGGTCGAAAAGCACGATTGCACCACATTCCGCGTGTGTGGTCCGCAGCGCCTCATCGCGTACAACTTCCAAGAGAGATTTTAGATCGACCATTGAATTGAGCTCGCGGCTGACGCGAGCAATCGAGGTCAACTGCTCCACGCGACGACGCAGGGTTTCATCTGTCTCAACAGAGCGGGTAGCAGCTTCGATGGCAGCGGCAAGCTGACCTGCAGCGGTCGTAACAATCTGCAAATCATAACTATTGAAAAATTCCGTCTTACGACTGCCAAGCATTAGTTCGCCCAGACTTTTGTTGTGGATCACTAGGGGAACGACAATCGCCGACTCTACCTGCAAGACAGAAACCAGGGGACGATATACCGGCAGGATACGTCGATCGGAACTCAAGCGCCCCGAGAGATAGGGCTTCTGGCTACCCGAAACTGTATATCGGTATTGGGGTTCATCCAGATGCAGCCTGGAAAGCAGATCAACTGCATCCGCTGTCGCGCCATAGACAGAGGGTCGATGTAATCGCAGTTCTCCAACTTGGTCATCCAAAAGAAAAATCGCACCAAGGTCACTGCGGAAAAGAGCAGCAAGTTCCTTGGTGGAATAACAAAGGATTTCTTCCAGTGTTTCATTGGAGACCGCCAGACTTGCAATACGACGCAACGCCTCAGATCGCAACGCTTGCTGGCGTGATTGTTCAACAATGAAAGAGCTTGCGATAATACCGGTTGCCTGATCGGTCACGACCTTGATCAATCGTAGTTCCGACTCAGAAAATTCCTTAGAGGCACCGTGATGATTCGAGAGCTGAAGATAGCCGATTAGACGATCTTCTGAGATCATCGGCATCAGAACTGATTCACGCAGGCTGGCAGCCTGGGCGAGATTCTGCAAGCCCAGGTCGCGCCACACTTGGTCATCGGCTGCGTTGCGGGTGAGGATCGGCTCTGCCCGGAGCAAAAGTTTCTCTGCTGCGGTGTTCGGCGCGATGGTTGTACGGTAGATTTGAACGATATGTTCGGGAAGTCCCTGGAAGGGTACCTGGCCTTCAAGAGTCCGTTTGCTATCATCATATAGGAGGATCCCCAGCACCTCCACAGAAAAGAGCGATGAAATTGTGGTGATCAAGCGCCGGATTAGACCAGCATAATCCTGCACCGGACCAAATGCCTGGGCAAGATTCGCTAATCCACCGAGCTCGGCGGCACGACTCTGTTCGCTGGCATAGAGGATGGCATTTCGTATGGCATAGGCTGCCTGAGCAGCCACTAACTGCAGCAGGTCCTGATCATGTTGGCCAAGCACACCCGGCGAAAGATGCCCAATCTCGAGAGTTCCAAGGAATTGATTGTCTGCGAGAAGAGGTAGACCTAAATAGGATTGAACCGGTGAATTGGACTTCAATTCGGGGAGAGAATAATCCTCAATGCGCGTATCTGGGATCAGCAAAGGTTTCCGTCGAGTTTGCAACACATCCGTGATCCCCCCGAATTGAGAATGTTCCGGGTTCACGACTCTTTTTGTGCCTGTTGCCTCCAGCATGTACGGCGTTAAGGTTTGCTTTGGGGAATCAAAGACTTTTACTTCGATAACATCTGCAGGTACCAGCTGTGACACATTCAACAGGATGGCATATAACGTATCATCCAGATTTAGGCTGGCGGACACATTCTTGCCAAAATCGGAAACAATTTGAAGGATAGATGAGTTGGCTCCCACCTCATTAATATTCGTCGAAAGCTCCACGCCGCGCATGATGACGAGCATCATCAGATACGGACCCGGAACCTGGTAAGAGGTGGCTTCCACCAATTGCCCGCTGATGGAGAGGCGTTTTTGTCCTTGCTCGGCGAAGAGGTTTAATAACTCCTCGGCCGGACGTGCGCGGCGGATCAAACGCTCTAAGTCTGTTGGTTCCTCAGGATGTAAACCGAACCATTCGCGTGCCCGGTTATTAATATACTCCACCCGGCCACCCGCTTGGACGATCAATACCGCTTCATTTGTATGAGAAGAATCGGGGGGAACAAACGAAAACGAGGACTCAGAAGGAGTCAGAGAATTTTGGGGCAGGCGTCTCCAAGCAACCACAATCAGCACTGGGACGATCAGTACCAGTGAAAGTACAACCAACCCCAGGCCTATTCCCAGCCCTGCTGACATCCTCTAATTAACACCTTATCCGCCGGTTGCGGCATCCTGGCGGCGAGCTTCGGCGGCAAGCTCCGTAATCTCGCGGATATCAGCAAACGAATGCATGCTAGGCGAAACGACGCCAACAGACATGGTCATGAACGGAACTTTAACGGTTGTGCCATCGGCGGCAGGAGCATTGACGAACCCCTGCTGGCGGTCGATGAAGTTATAGTGGGTCAAGACCTCTTGGTCAAAGCGCTCCTTGAGGCGCGCCTTGATTGCATCCGCTTTCGATTCCTGGGTGATG
>DATHUN010000437.1:0-4600 GCA_035462205.1 Anaerolineales bacterium | reverse complement strand
CCACCTTCGCCTGATCGAGTTCTGTATCACCGGCATATTGATCCAATCCACCTGTCAGATTTGCGACAGCAGTGAAGACCATCGCTTGACCAGTGCCACCCTTATTCGGATCGCCGAACGCAAATTGCTTGGGATTTTCCTGAACGAATTTAGTCAAATCCTCCCAGGTCTGGGGCGGGTTCGAAATCTTGTCTGGGTCATACAGGAAACCAGTCTGGTTACGATATAAGGGGACCAGGTAACCATTGGTTTTAACACCTTCCTGATAGGCGCCCAGCTTTGAGTCTAGGTTTGCAGCTGAGGGCAGCTTGGGAAGGATAGGGCCGTAGAGCAATCCACCATCAATGACGGTCTTGACAGAGGAGCCGCCAAAAGCCTGGGCATCAATGGTGCCGACAGCGGAATCCTTTTCGGCAAGCAATTTATCTACATTGTTATCGCCAATGACAACATTTGCCTTAATTCCGTACTTTTCCTCAAACTTTTGGGCGGCGGTCTTCCAATATTCTTCGCCCCACCACATGTAAAACGTGAGCTCTTTCTCCGCTTTGGCTTCCTCAACGATCTGATCCCAGCTCATGTTAAGGTAGTCCTTAGTGGTAGGCGCTGCGGGCTGGGCTCCGCTGCAGGCAGGCAGAATCAAGGCAAGCAACACAAACAATACGGCGATTTTGAAATATGCTTTCATCTTATTCTCCAATTTCATGAGAGACTACGTGGATGGCCCGGTTCCTTTGAATGCTCGAATGAATACTTGCCGGGATACGGGTGGGTGGACGGGACCATGTTTGTCATCACCTCCAAAATCAGAGTTTTCCATACGCGGCCGTCAGAAAATCCGTTTTGAGAAAACGGTCAGCAACGAATAGAAGGATTACGTTGGGCACCATCAAAATCAATGAAACGACAGCAGCATTCGTACGGACAAAATGGTATCCCAAGAATGCGAACAGGATAGTCGGGATGGTTTGATAAGTAGGTGTGCCGATGACGAAGGTCAGGCTAAACTCCTCCAGGCTTGTAATGAAGGTAAAAATGGAGCCTGCAAAAATGCCCGGAAGCAGCATGGGAATATAAACATCTTTGAAGCGATAGAAATTGGTTGCTCCAAGGTTAGAAGCCGCATCACCAATTTCTCTCGGGATGGCCTCGAAGCTGGTTGAAAGCAGGCGTAACATATACGGCAATCCTAGGAGGGTGTGTCCTAACACCAGACCCAATAAGCTTTGTGATAAACCAAGGAATTGAAAAACCCGGCTGAGAAACAGCGCAACGACCATGCCCGGTAATATGATCGGTAGCAAGACGATAATACGGATCGTCTCTTTGCCCGGGAAATCATAGTTTGCAATAGCATAGGCAGGAGTAAGGGAAAGAATGAACGCCAGGAGGGTCGCAAGTGTTGCGATTGTGTAACTGGTAAAGATAGCTTTGGTGATATCGGTAAAACGAAAGACAAAATCCCACTGAAAAAGGGAGAGATGGGTAGGAAAAATATCAGGGTAGGACCAGGGAAAATCGGGGTTAACCAATGACCACAACACAGCCATTAACAATGGAAGACCGATGATGACAATCGCACCGACTAGCATCACCAAAGGGAAGATGGTGCCGCGTGTAAATAGGAGTAAATGCTTTTTACTTAATAATGAGCTTTTACTTACCGTGGAACGTGTGGTTGCAGTCATAGGTTACCTCGTGGCAAAACGTGCAACGCGGGTAATAATCCAGGTGTAAATCATAGACGATAGGATGATGATAATAGCGATGCATGCAGCCTGCCCCCAATCGTTGAAAATATTTGCATTTGCGTACATCCTGATTGCAAGTGAGGGGGGATATTTGGGGCCAGCAACGGTATTAATGGCGTAGTCGCCGAAAATGCCAATGAAGACCAACACAACTCCAGTGACAATCCCTGGAATGGAAAGTGGGAAAAGGATATCGCGAAACACCTGCCAGGGACCTGCCCCCAGGTTTTTGGCAGCATTCTCCAGATCAGATTGGATACTGGCAAGCACAGAAGTAACGATTAACGTTTGGAAAGGCAGATTCTTCCAAATCTGTATCCCGACAACCCCGAGACCCCAATCATCGTGAGTTAATCTTAATGGTTCCCGGATGATACCCAGGCGAATCAGGAACTCATTGAAAATTCCATGGTAGGCGATGACATTCAAGATCAGGAAGGCAGCAACAAGCGCTGGCATGAAGAGGGGCATTCGAATTACAGCGGTAAAGTACTTTTTTGCGAGAAACTCTCTCCGCAAGAAGAGCGCCAGAGGGTAGGCCAGAATCATGCACATCAGAGAGCTCGCAAATGCGACTTTTGTGGAGTATGCAAAAGCATCCCATGTTTGTTGATTGAAAACCTCGACCCACTCTTGAAATCCAAACTGGCTGACCCCCGTAAAGTTAAAGAGACCCATACTTTGCAGCACCGTCATAACAAGCACAGCTGCCAGCATCAAGGCGATATAGCCGACGCCGGGAAACAGAAGTAAAAGGATGGTCAGCGTGTGATTCTTTTTGGTCATACGTCTGCCTCAATCACCCGTAACTTATCTTTCGAAAGCCCTAGAACAATCTTATCGCCTGGTTGGAAGTTTACAGATCCTCCCATCTGAACCCGCAAAGAAGTGCCGTTTACGTTCACAAAAAGGTCGGTCAGATTGCCCATGAAGATATTGCTCTCAACTTTTGCTTCAATACGATTATCATGTTCTTTTTGGTAGAGGGTGATCTCCTCCGGTCGCCAGCAAACCATCACGAAATTCGAGGGGCCCTTTGGCCGATCCGAAGAAACCAACTTGCCAATCGGCGTCTCAACCGTGCAACCATATTCATTTGATTCAATCACTCGGGCTTTGATGATAGACGCCTGCCCGATAAAATCGGCGGTGAAAGCATTGGCGGGACGGGAGTAGATAGTCACCGGGTCGGCGCACTGGATAATTTTTCCTCTATCCATGATGGCGATCCGGTCCGAAATGACCAATGCTTCCGCCTGATCATGGGTGACATATACCGAGGTGATTTTCAGTCTGCGCTGCAACTCACGAATGTCAATGCGCAGGCGCTCACGTAGTTTTAGGTCGAGGTTGGATAGTGGCTCATCGAACAGTAACACGACTGGATGGGTGACAATAGCACGGGCTACAGCTACCCGCTGTTGCTGTCCACCAGAGAGCTGGCCCGGGCCACGGTCAGCCAGTTCTTCTAAACCCAACATCTGGAGGACCTCTTCAACGCGGTCGTCTCGTTCTGATTTGGGAATTTTTTGCATTCTCAGTCCGAAAGCCACGTTATCACGGACAGACATGTGCGGAAAAAGAGCATAGGATTGAAAGACCATCGCGGTTGATCGTTTATGGGGAGGCACATCATTGATCAAGCGATCGTCTAAATAGATTTCCCCATCATCGATTTCTACCAGGCCAGCAATTGCTCTCAAGGTAGTCGTTTTACCGCATCCGGATGGACCTAACAACGTGATGAATTCCCCATCATTTACGGAAAGGTTTACGTTGTTGACAACGGTGGTATCGCCATACTTCTTAACGAGATTTTTTATCGTAATCGAGGCCAATGAATTACCCTGTGATTTGTTGACGAACCCTGTCAGTGTGGAGAATTTCTACTACATGTCGGGTCCTACAAAACCTGCGCGAACTCTTCTGCATCCCTACCTGGCGTGGTCAGTTTTGCGAAACCCGCATCCTGATATTCTGTATTTGAAATGACAGCGCAAACTTTGAGGTCAATTCTTCCGCCTCTTTATTGTATAGTGAAATTATACGCCAAACTGTCCTATTTACTGTCAAGCAATTTCAATTCGCGTTCGAGAAGTAGTTTGCCACTAGAAGCAGTAGTTCCAAGCATAAATTGACAAAGTAGAGCAATAGTCATGTCCTTTGAGTAGTAAATGAAGCCACAATAAGGGCCCGTATTGTTACCAGCCCTTATTGTTTTTATTTATCACGCTCAAGAGCGAGTATCTCTTGAGCAAATGACTTCAGTTCTATAAGTAACTTCTCGCTTTTGGAACGGAAGTAGTTCTCCTGGGCAAATCGTGGCAACTTCTGTAGAACGCCAAGCGCTCGGCGTAATTCCAAACCAATTCAAAAAGGAGAGATAGTATGAAAAAGTTTATGTTTATCGCAATCGGCATGGTATTGATATTAAGCGCTTTTGGCTTTGAAGCTCGCCCGGCCCGCGCCGAGCTTGCACCGGTGCCAGCGGGGAACAAGCTGGTCCCAGGGACTCACGTCGTCGGCACCCAGAACTATATCTGCAAGCCCTCGGGCGCTGGCGTCGCCTACGTAGTGTTTGTAAGCCGACGTGCAGATCGGGGAGATTTAGCACTTTTGTAAATTGCAGGCGAAAGGTTAAAACCTGATGTGGGCAGCGACATCGGACTGTTCATGGCGCAGCTCCTATTGCCGGGGCGTGTCATCGGATTCTGAAACAGCGCGAACGGTTGCAAATTTATCGATATAGGAAGATATCCATCCGGTGCATTTAGCGGAAGGGTGGCACGACTTTGTCGTCGTCCAAAGTTAATTCTGGGACAATAGTATTTAGAAATGCAAATTCTGTA
>DATHUN010000436.1:0-4314 GCA_035462205.1 Anaerolineales bacterium | reverse complement strand
AAGGACGTGTACCTGATGTCCCGCCGAGGATAGTGCATCAAGTGCGGTCGTGGATATTGTGATGAGCATACCAATCAAACGAACGAAGGACGTGTCTGTCTGGCTTGCCTCCAAGGGCTCGACCAACCGATTGCGCTGCCGATCGCAGCGGCAACATTCAGTGCTACTGATCTCGATACGTTTAACCGCGCCAGCATATGGGATAACGATAACGACAGTTCCGAGATGTTCTCGGATCTGAGTTAGTAGGGGCCGATCGTTTCCCAAATTTTCTTATTTTCACCGATAAAATCATCACACCGCCTGCATGGACTCAATGCGGGCGGATGCATTTTTAAGCGGGTGCGCTGGTACGCCGCGCTTTCCCAGATCTCGCGGAAAGATTGACTGCGGATATTGCCAATTGGCGGGATGCGCTCACGCGTCATGCAGCAGACATAGACATTGCCATTGAAATCGATGAGGCTATGCGTCCACGGCGCAAAGCAGGGATGCTTGTCATAGTAGCCGAACGCGTACCGACCGGCGCGCCCCAAGCGGAGCTCGGCCTCGCTCCGTCCGAAAGGAAATGCTTCTTCATCCGAAACAATCGGCCCCAGTGCCATCGCATGCTCCGCAATTTTTGGCGCGATCTGCTGGTTGAATAGTGCAATATCCTTCTTCCGCATAGACAGGATTTCGCCGCAGTGATCATCCACGGGGATGAGATTAATGCCGTCCGCGCCAAGCTCGTGTGCCAGGTCCGGCAGCAACTCGAGCGTCTGATAATTTGTGCGGCTGACCACTGTGTTGATGCGAACGGTCAGTTTTCCCTTATGCTTATAGCGATCGAAAAGCTCGACTGCTTTGGTCGTGGCTTTAAACGCACCTTCGGCACCGCGTATCTTTTCGTGCATTTTGCGAATCGGCGAATCAATCGAAATCTTTACACCGCGCAAGCCGCCTTCCACCAGGCGTTTCGCTTTGATTTTGTCAACGAGGGTTCCATTAGTTGTCATGGTGACTTTAACGCCAACGGAGGATGCCAATTCGACAAATGCAGGGATTTGCGGTCGCAACATTGGCTCACCGCCGGAGAGATGTATTTTGGTTGTCCCCATTTCACGAAACTCGCGGATGACTTCTTTGAATCGTTCCGCGCTGACGGGTGATTCGCGCTTCTCGCGCCTGTGGTTGCACATTTCGCACTTGAGGTTACAGCCGTAAACAACTTTCATCTTCACATACAGCGGCTTGAACGGACGCGCCTGCATCACTGCGTTGCGCATGTCCTCTGAATTGGCTTGAATCTCATCCAAGCGATACATCTAATATCCTATGCTATCATTGGCAAGCTTCATAAAGAAGCAATCCATTACTTACAATAATTGTATCACCCGCTTTTCCATGAGACTCAAAGCAGACTTAACTCTATTGCTGGTATCGATCGTCTGGGGTTCAGCCTTTGTCGCCCAACGCGTTGCGGGGCAGCAGGGGAGCGTGTACCTGTTCAATGGGGCGCGCTATTTGCTGGCAGCACTGGTCGTGTTGCCAGTAGCACTAAGAGCCAGGCGGATTGCCAGTGCGCCTCCTAATCTATTTGGTAAGCAACTTAAATGGATGTTCATTGCTGGCTTCGTTCTCTTCATAGGAAGCGCGGTGCAGCAGGTGGGACTGTTGTATACCACCGCCGGCAACGCCGGCTTCATCACCAGCCTGTATGTAGTGTTTGTCCCAATCCTGCTGGCTCTTTTTTGGCGTGAAAAATTTCACTGGATGTCGATTGTCGCCGTGGCGCTGGCTGTCGTGGGCGCGTTCTTCCTTTCTACTGGGGGCAGCTTCGCGATCCGTAAAGGGGACGCGATCGAACTGGGAGGCGCACTCTTTTGGACATTCCATGTCATCGTTCTGGGAAAATATGCCTCGAAGTTTGAGTCCATGTCCTTCTCCTTAGGACAACTTCTGGTATGTGGGACCTTAAACCTGGGATTAGGGATTTTTACGGAGCCAATGCTGTCATTCAACGGACCGTTGCTGCTTGCGATTGCATATACGGCGTTGTTCTCTTTAGGGTTGTGTTACACGCTCCAGGTTTGGGCACAAAAACACACTCCACCGGCCGATGCAGCGCTGATCCTGAGTCTCGAGTCCGTTTTTGCGGTTCTTTCGGGCTGGTTATTGCTTGACGAAACTTTGGCCGCCATCCAGGTGCTCGGATGTGTGCTCATTTTTTCCGCCGTATTGCTTTCGCAATTCAGAGAATGGAACCTTCGGGGTACAATTGAAACTGACCATCTAATCGAGGGCCGATGACCGCTAAAGTTATACTGAACCCCTACTCCAATCGTTGGAACTCACAGAAGCGCTGGCCCCAAGCCGAAGCTGCTTTAAGAGCCGCAGGCGTCGATTTCGACGTTGCAGTTTCCCAATCCAAAGGTCAAATTGTGGATGTGGCGATGCAAGCGGCCCGCGCCGGCTGCTCACCGATCATTATTGCAGGTGGAGATGGTTCCCTCGGCGACGCGGTCAATGGTCTGGCAAAAGCCGCCCGGTCGGAGGAGGAACCGCTTGGTCCCTTTGCAATTATGCCTCTTGGCTCTGCAAACGATTTTGCATACGCTTTGGGGTTACCGACCGATTTGGATCAAGCTGCGCAAGTGATCGCACGTGGAAAAATCCAGCCGGTGGATTTGGGGCTATTAAATGGACGGTACTTCATCAATAATTCCGCCGCCGGGTTGGAACCCTATGTCACTCTCAAGCACGAAAAGATCCATGTAGTAAAGGGTATGGCGCGTTATCTCATTGCAGCGCTGCAAGCGATCATGGACAAACCCAAATGGCACGGAAAAATAAATTGGGACGGTGGCGCATATGAAGGTCCACTATCTCTAGTTTCCGTAGGGAATGGTCGCCGAACGGGTGGTTTCTTCATGACCCCCCATGCGGATCCGTTCGATGGCAAACTCTCGCTTGCTTTTGGTTACCGCGGCACTCGCCGTGGTTTGTTCATGGCGTTGCCACGTGCCTTCAATGAGGGCAAAGGAAGCTATATCGAAATGGAGGGAATGTATGAGATCCAGGCGACGTGGATTTCCATCCATTTGGATAAAGCGTCGCCGGCGCATACCGATGGCGAGTTGCTCCCGCATTGGCTTCAAGATTTTGAATACAAAATCCAGCCGAAACGAATCAATGTGATTGTGCCCTGACATGACCACTGAGCTTTCCTTCAAGCCTCTCAAACGAAATCTATGGACGGATTTTGAAGAATTGTTTGGCCCGCGCGGCGCGTGTGGGGGCTGCTGGTGTATGTTTTGGAAATTGCGCGGCAAGGCGTATGAAGAGGCGAGGGGGTATGAAACGCGGCAGATGCATAAATCCATTATTGATTCGGGCACCGTCACCGGGCTGCTTGCTTACCTGCACGGCGAGGTGGTTGGATGGGTAGCTGTCGAACCGCGTTTGTCCTATCCCAAACTCGAGCATTCGCGTGCCCTCCAGCGTTTGGACGATCAACCTGTCTGGTCGGTCACTTGCTTCTTCGTGGCAAAGCAGTTTCGCAAACAGGGAATTACTGTCGAGCTGCTGAAAGCTGCTGTCGAGCATGTGAAGAAACAGGGTGGAAGCATCGTCGAAGGCTATCCAGTGGACGCCAAGAAAGACATGCCTGCTCCATTCGTTTATACCGGCACTGCCTCCGCATTTCAGCAGGCAGGCTTTCAAGAGGTTGCGCGCCGTACACCAAATCGTCCTATTTTTCGTTACGTCATCGAATCATCATAAATGGCTTTTCAAGATATTCGCAAATCTCGGAAGTGGCTGAGCGCAGAAGAGATTCGCATCATTGTCCTATTCCTAGTTTTGCTCGCCGCGTTGCTGGCATTGAACCTTTATTTAGCGCGTGTGCTGCCTGCGGGGGAATGGCTGTTCTTACGTTGGAGCGGGGCAAGGGCATTCCTGTTCGAGCAAGTCGAACCGTACAGCCGCACTGTCGCCGAACGCGTGCAGCAAATTGTTTATGAGCGGATTGCGCTTGCGAATGAATACCGCTATGTGTTGAATGATCCATTTTTCATCCTGTTGCTGTACACGCCGCTGGCATTATTCCCCAAATTTGAGATTGCCCGCGGTACCTGGATGCTGGTGGCGGAGGCTGCGCTTGTTTTTACAGCTGTGTTCTCCGTACGGCTTTCTGAATGGACACCACCCTGGGGCCTGTACCTGTTGTTAATCGTACTTGGTTTGTTCAGTTTTTTTAGTCTGAATGCTTTAATCACTGCATCACCCACGATTTTCTTGGTTTTATTGTATTTAGGCGCCTTACTTGCTTTG
>DATHUN010000435.1:0-1672 GCA_035462205.1 Anaerolineales bacterium | reverse complement strand
CAAGGAATACGTAGCACGCGGAACCTATATCTTTCCGCCCGCGCCGTCCATGCGTTTGATCACCGATATCTTCCAATTCTGCGCCAGGGAAGTTCCCAACTGGAACACAATTTCCATCTCTGGCTATCACATCCGTGAAGCAGGCTCTACGGCAGTACAGGAAGTGGCGTTCACGCTCGCCAACGGAATAGCGTATGTCGAAGCTGCCTTACGCGCTGGATTATCTGTGGATGAGTTTGCCGGGCAGCTTTCGTTCTTTTTCAACGCCCACAATAACTTTTTAGAAGAGGTGGCAAAGTTCCGTGCCGCGCGTCGTCTGTGGGCAAGAATCATGCGCGAACGCTTCCAGGCACAGAAACCATCTTCGTGGCAGTTGCGTTTCCATACACAGACGGCGGGCTCCACGCTCACCGCGCAGCAGCCAGAGAACAACGTCGTGCGGGTCACGATTCAAGCTCTTTCCGCAGTCCTCGGTGGGACGCAGTCCCTGCACACCAACAGCATGGACGAAGCCCTATGGCTACCCACACAGAAAGCTGTGCGCGTCGCCCTCCGCACGCAGCAGATCATCGCTTACGAGTCGGGGGTTGCCGATTCAGTCGATCCACTGGCCGGTTCGTACATTATCGAATATCTCACCGATGCAATCGAAAAAGGCGCCGAGGAATATCTCACCAAAATTGACGAGATGGGCGGCGCCTTGCCATCCATCGAAAAGGGATTCATGCAGAACGAGATCCAGAATGCCGCCTATAAAGCACAACAGGAAATTGAACGCGGAGAGCAGGTCATTGTTGGAATGAACCGGTTCAAAGTCCAGGAAGACATGACGTTGGAACGCTTAAGAGTTGACCCCGCCATTGAAATGGGCCAAAAGGCCAAATTGAAAGAGTTGCGGGAAACGAGAGATCAAAGACTGGTGGAGGAGCTGCTCGGGAAGTTGAAGGTCGCTGCGAGCGGTACCGAGAATTTAATGCCGTTGTTTATTGAGTGTGTGGAAAATAATATTACGCTCGGAGAGATTTGCAATACTTTAAGAGAGATATGGGGAGAGTATGTGGCGGAGGGTTTCTAGGCCCCTCCTACCCAATCGGGCGGGGGGTGGAGGATAATTATCTTCTGCAAGTCTCGATTCGAGACGATGTAATGACCAAAACCAAGACCCACATAGGTAAGTTTCACCCTCAAATTTCGATTTTCGGATTCTTGTAAGAACTCACTTGAAGATGAGACAAGAGGTATAATCAGCGAAACTAACAAGGCAGTGACGAGGAAGAGTAGGCATTGACGATCGCTCCAGAGAGCAGGCGAATTGTGCTGCGAAGCCTGTGCGAGAGATCAATGTTGAATGGACCTCCGAGCCGCAAAGCGAAATAGGGATCACCTAAAGTAGCAGCGACGGTTTGCTCCCGTTATAGAGCCCGGTGAGTGAGGCTGCGGTTCGTTATACAGCCTAAGTTGGGTGGCACCACGGACACTATGTGCGTCCGTCCCATGTTTGGGATGGACGTTTTTGTTTTCGCCCCAACGCTTCGTTTTGACTCAGAAATGTCATGTCACTCTGAGGGAGCGCCTGCTGCGACCGAAGAGTCTCGCCGCTTCGCGGCGGGATCCTTCACTTCGCTCACACCGTCCCGAAGAGGTGTCCCTTCGGGAGGATGACATTTTTGAG
>DATHUN010000434.1:0-5867 GCA_035462205.1 Anaerolineales bacterium | reverse complement strand
GTGCCTTGATGGATTCATGGATGGAGGCTTCGTCAGCCGTTACAACGCCGTCGCCCGATATGGGCACCTGGGAACCGAATAGGCCGAACCAGGTCGGACCAATCCCCGCCGCGCCATTGATCGAATGACAGGCCGCGCAACCACTCGCCGACACCAATGCCTGGCCGCGTCCCTCAGGCGTTGCCGCGGCTGCTTCTGCCTTTTTTACCTGTTCCCCCATCCATGCATCGAAGTCTGCCTGCGAAGATACGATTACCGGCGCTTCCATATACGCGTGCGAGGTCCCGCAAAGTTCGGCACAGCGGACTTTATAATTACCGATCAGCGTCGGGGTGAGACGAAGTTCTGTGATACGCCCGGGGACCACGTCCTGTTTGGGCCGAAATTCAGGAACCCAAAAGGAATGGATCACATCTCTCGAGGTCATCTGCAGCAGAACCTGCTGATTCACGGGAACATGCATTTCATTGGATGTTACCCCGTAGGCAGGATACTCAAAACTCCATGACCATTGCTGTCCGGTCACCTTCACGACTATTGCATTCGGGTCCACCTTGCGGATCGCCGCCAAATTCCCTGCCCCCAAATAGGCAAATATCATCACGAGGAATAATGGCAGAATCGTCCAGGTGACTTCCAGAGTGGAGTTGCCTTCGATATGTTGCCCATCTGTCGTATCGCCTTTCCTGCGGCGAAACACAACTAGGCTGTAGCCTAACGGAACCACGATCAGCGCAAATAGGAACGAAAGCACGATCAGTTCGAGATTCCATAACTGGTCGATGGGCACTGACTGCGCACTCGCTTCCACCGGCATCAAGCCGATTGCAGCCAGACCCAGATACACAATGATCGATCCTATGATAACTAGAATTCCCACAACCACAAAATGTCGCATACTTCCTCTCTCCTAAGAAATATCAACGAGACCCACCCCAGTTTTACAACCGTTCTAATTTACCAAACTTTCCTCTATTTGTCACGAATCCACGTAGATGGAAATCGCCTCCACTTCGCAAGCCTGCGCCGGTTTCTAATTAAGCAGCGCTTAATGTAGAAAGCAGTTCTGCGCTATGCTCGGCGGGACGCACGTTCTCATATACTCGGACAATATTGCCGTTTTCATCGATCAGGAAGGTGGTTCGCAGTACGCCTTCGTATTCCTTACCCATGAACTTCTTGGGACCCCACACACCATACAGGTCGCAAACCTTGTGTCCCTCATCCGCGAGCAATGGAAACTGCAACTGAAATTTCTCCTTGAATTTGACATGGGATTTTACGCTATCTGGGCTAACACCTAAAATCACTACACCCGCTTGTTCATAGGCGGAGTAGTCATCACGGAAGTTACAGGCTTCCTTCGTACAGCCGGGCGTGTCGTCCTTAGGGTAAAAATACAGTACCACGTTCCTTCCCCGATAATCGGAAAGGCGGCGTGGTGTGTTGGTATCATCCAATAATTCAAAATCCGGTGCGGGAATCCCAGCAGGAATTGGCATATTTTCTCTCTCCTTGAATTCTGTCCATTATATGACTCTTAACGAGTTATTTCAAAAAGTGATCAGTCCTTACTGCGGCAAAGTACGTATAAAAGAAACCACCTGCCAAATTTGATCCTCGTCCAGGATGCCGTTCCACGCCACCATCGACGTGCCTGGCTTCCCTTCGCTAATTCGCCAGAATAAATAATCGTCGCCAACGCTTTTTTGCAGCACAGCTAGATTTTTCGGTTTTGGCTCCAGCGATTGACCGGCTGGTCCATCACCGTGCCCGTGAGGTCCATGGCACATCTCACAATTCGTCTCGAATATCTTTGCTCCCTGAGAGGCCATATTATCGCCATAAGGATTCGTCTTTCCAGCATACTCGGCTGGCACCGTTGCAATCGCAGCATTTGAATTCGAATTGGAGGCGCTGGAAGATGCCCCACATGCTGCTAGAAAAACGAGTCCCACCACCATAAAAAATGCAGTTCGCTTCATTTTATTGATTTGAGCCTTATCGAGTGAAGATTATCACAAATAACCAGCACTGAACAGTGGCTGTACGTAAAAGTAATATTAGAAAATACATCTACAGCAGCTTTGCCGTCTGTAACACCCTCTCCAAGGCATCAATGGTCGCTGGTTTAATAATCATAGCATTCGCTCCCAGCTTCATGACCTTGCGACGTGTTTCCGGCTGGTCATCGGAAGTGATCACAAAAACAGAAACCGGGATGAACCGGGGCTCGCGGCGCAAATACGCCAGAATTTCTGTCCCATCTATACCTGGCATATTGATATCGAGACAGACAAAGCTTGGTACAAATCCGGTCGCTAGAACAGACATGGCAGCGCCGGCACTGTATGCCACGCGGCCGTTAAATCCCAGGACGGCAAGCATTTGCCTCAATGCATCGGCAGTCGTGCGATTATCGTCGATAATCAGCGCTTCAGCCATCTAATCCTCCAAAATGATCGTGCCCATTACAGACACATCATACCCTGGTAACTGAGAAACAGCCTCTCGAAAATGGTAATGCGTGAACAGTCCGAACAGAGGCGCAAGCAACTCACTTTCCGCAAATTGCTTCGGGAAAACCAGATCATATCGTTCTTGAAAAAGTGGAATGAAATCCAGATCCAATGCCTGTGCCGCAGCAGCAATTCCCAGCCCGCAATCCGCTCGGCCCGAGGCTATGGCGGCGGCTACGCCGAGATGGGTATACTCTTCTTGAGAATAGCCGACAATCCGCTCCAGAGAAATTGCCAGCAGCTTCAAATGATAATCGAGCAGGACGCGAGTGCCGGCGCCGCGCTGCCGATTCACAAAGCGGACCTCCGGCCGGCCCAGGTCTTGCAGGTTTTCTATCTCTTTCGGGTTTCCATGTTTCACAAGTAACCCTTGCTGGCGCCCCACCAGCGCTACTACCTTAACGGCCTGCCCGGGCATGTATTGCCGGATGTAGGAAATGTTATATTCACCGGTCTGCGGGTCGAGCAGATGAGAGCCCGCCAAATGCGCCTCCCCTCGCCGGAGGGCGATCAAGCCACCTTGCGAGCCAACGTTTGCAGAAGCAAGCCGGCGGTCATGCTCGGCCAGGAATTGGGACATGAGATCCAGTGTGAGGTCATGTGAGCCGATGCAAAAAATCGTTTTCTCGATCTCAGACTTGCTTCGATATAAATGAACGTTGACCTGCTCACCAGCATCCACACCTTGCGCGCCGCGCGGGATGAGAGCGAGTCCATCTGCCTGCACGAGGGAGGTAATTACGCCGGCGCCACGCGATAACGGGGCGGCGAGAAGCTTCTCCCCGACCTTACCCAAGGCGACGCGTACATAATCGTCATCGCCGGCCGGGGAGACAATCTTACGCGTCAGCGTGGCAGTTTCGATTGGTAATTCTTTCGGCCTTCGTCCCAACCATTGCGCGATCAGAGGCTCCAAGAAAATATCAATCGTCAGCGCAGCAGAGACGGGATAGCCGGGAACACCGACAATGGGGACGACAGTCGCTGATCCGTGGTTAATCATCCCCAAGATAACTGGGTGTCCCGGCCGGACAGCCACTCCATGCACCAGCAGGCTGCCAAGCTTTTCAACAACTTGCGCAGAAAAATCTTCTGCACCTGCAGAGGAACCGGCGTTCAACAAAATTAGATCGTGAGTTTGTGCGGCTTCCCGGACGCGGTCACAGATCAAATCGAAATCATCTTTTGTAATGGCGAAGCGCGTCGGTTCGCCGCCCATCGATATGATCTGTGCTGCCAGAACTAACGAATTGTATTCTAAGATGTCGCCAGCTTTAAGTTCGCTGCCAATCGGGACGAGCTCCGTACCTGTGGGTAAGATTGCGACCTTCGGTTTGCGAGCGACCTGGATCTCCTGAGATCCAGAAGCTGCAATCGCTCCTAGATCCACTGGCTTGAGAGTGTGACCTGCCGGCAGAACCAATTGCGTTGCTACAATGTCCTCTCCCATCGGCCGCACATGACTCCATGGTGCAACTGCAGCACGAATACGAATCGATAACGGAGTTCGGATCTCCTGAGTAATCTTCCCGAGTTCATCCAGCGATTCTACATTCTCGATGGGAATCACGGCATCCGCCCAATCCGGTAAGGGATCACCGGTGTCCACGTACGCGGCTTCCGGTCCGATCTGGAGCGTCACCGGTTTAGAGGGCTGCGCGCCATTCGTTGTCACCGCACGGATGGCGAAGCCATCCATTGCGGAGGCATGATAGTGAGGTGAAGAAATCTTTGCCCAGATGGGCTCAGCGGTGACGCGCCCCAATGCGTTTTCATCGAGTGGAATTGTTTCACTCTCGAGCATGCGCCACAGGTCCGCATTTTGAAGAGCCCGCTTCAAACGCGCCTGTGCTTCGTTGAGAGGAATATCGTGGAGATATACGGACATTAAATTCCCTAAGTGCAAATCTCCAATGACTAATTACTAAGCACTGACACTATCCATCGCTGCGCCGAGCCGCTTCACAATCTCATCCACTTCTTCTTCGTTAATACAAATTGGAGGCGAGAACGCTAAGGTATTCCCTAACGGGCGCGAGCGCAATCCATGTTGCTGCGCCGCCTTGAAGATGCGCCCGGCCAGCGCCGGGTCGGCCGCTTTCGTTTCTCTGTCCGAGACAATCTCCACACCATAGATCAAGCCAATCCCACGAACATCACCAACAAACGGAAATTCGCGCAGAGACTGCAAGCCATCTTGGAGGCGTTTCCCCATCTCACGCGCCCGCTGTGGATAATTTTCACGCTCCATGATCTCGAGGTTTTTCAGCCCCACCGCGCATGCCATGGCGTGGCCGGAATAAGTGTAGCCATGCATGTAGGCTTCGCTGTCAGCCGCGGACTCCATCGTTTCACGGATCTCGTCCGAGAGCTGGATGCCACCTAGTTGGGCGTATCCACTGGTAATGGCTTTAGCGAACGAGACGATGTCGGGTTTGACATTCCAGTGCTTGAGGGCGAACCATTCGCCCGTGCGGCCGAACCCCGTGATGACTTCATCCGAGATAAATAGAACTTCATACTCATCGCAAATCGCGCGCACCAATGGGAAATAGTCATCGGGTGGGACAATCACGCCACCGACCCCCATCACCGGCTCGGCGATGAACGCTGCCACAGTATCAGCACCCTCGCGCAGGATGGCATCCTCGAGCGCACGCGCCGCGGCTTGACCAACCGTTTCACCGGCCTGCAGCTCTCCTTCGTATCGGTAAGGATTGGGCGCCGGAATATGGATAAACCCCTCCACTGCAGGACCGAACATCGTGTGATATTTTTCAAGCCCCGTAGCGAATGTCGCTGCCAGGGTCACGCCATGATAGGCGCCTTTCCGGGCGATGACTTTATATTTGCCCGATTTTCCCTTTCGCTTCCAATAGTAGCGGGCAGTCTTGAACGCTGAGTCATTTGATTCCGACCCGCCGGACGTGAAATGGGTTGTGTTCAAGCCTTCATAGGCAAATCCCGCCAGCTTCTCTGCCAGCCGAATGGATGGAAGATTGGTCATACCCGAAAAGCCAGAGGTAAACGCTAATTCCTTCATCTGGTCGTATGCTGCCTTCGCAAGTTCCTCTCGCCCATAGCCAACGTTGACATTCCACAAGCCCGCCATGCCATCCAGGATCTTCTGTCCATCGGTGGTATAAAGCCAGACGCCTTCTCCCCGCTCAATGACCAGCGGATTGGCGTGCGCTTTCGGGTGATAGGTCGGATGTAATTGCTTGAAATCTTTCTCAACCCAGGTTTTTGTATCAGTCGTCATGTGATCTCCTTTGGACGTGTCAACGTCTTTATCCCAGCACCTCTACATCATGCGGACCCGACTCGCGCAGCCCTGCTCCTGTCATC
>DATHUN010000433.1:0-2259 GCA_035462205.1 Anaerolineales bacterium | reverse complement strand
TTCCAATCATCGCCAAAGACGGTAAGAACCTCGGCAAAGTGTTGCTGGCAGTAGCAGCCACCGAACCAGAGATGGTTGCCGCCCTGGGACAGGCATTACCGGAATACCGCTGGCAGCTCGCCTGGCAAACTATCGTCAGGTCGGCCTCCATCTCGGCAGTCATTGCCCTGGCTCCGTTGCCGGTCATCGATTTTGTCCCGCTGGTGGCCACGCAGTCCATCATGGTGGTCAGCATCGCCCGTATTTATAATTATAAAATCACACCCCGGCGCGCTTCTGAGTTGGTCGCTACTTTCGGCCTGGGTTTCCTGGGAAGGATGCTCTTCCAGGAGCTGAGCAAGCTGGCTGGTCTGCCGGGCTGGCTGCTCAGTGCCGCGATTGCTTCCTCGACAACCGTAATCATGGGCTACGCGGCCGTGCGCTGGTTCGAGAAAGGCGAGATGCTATCGACGGAGGCGCTCAAAAAGCTCATGCAAGGGATGACCGTTTACCTGCTGGATGCCCTCAAAAGTCTTGGAAAGCGCAAGCCGGGACAGAAAGGGTTACGGGAGCGTATCACCCAAATACTGGAAAACTCACCACTGGCTGAAAGTCGCTCAGCGCTCGACAGTGAAGCGGGGGAAGTAGATATTTCTTAGAAACCCGCGAACAAGCCCGATATCTCCCCCAAGTGGCGGAGACAGATACTCCCCGGACGCAGGATGCGTCCGGGGAGTATCTGTTGTACTATGAGTACATGACCCGCGTATATCTAGCCGATGCTTTAACAGAAGAACGTTCCGCTCTGCGTCTCATGTTGCTAGACCTCAACATGGAAATGGCAGGAGAGGCGGCTGATTGGCCAACTGCGCTGAGACAAGCGCCCCTTAGTCTCATGGATCTGTTTTTGATTGATTGGAATATGCTTCCCGTCATTTCGCCCACAGCAGCTCTGGATGAACTCCGCAGGGCCTGTCCGGCAGCGCTGGTCATTGTTCTTATCAGCCATCTGGACGCTCGCCAGCAAGCAGCCCTCTCGGCCGGTGCCGACGCGTTTATCAGTAAAACTGAAACACCCGATCGTGTGGCTGAGCGCTTGCGATTCGTTGCCGCGAGCATTCAGCCTTAATGATATCCCGAGCGCGGGTGTAAAGTGGGGCAGCGCTACCATCTGTAGAAGTTGATGATGACCAGGTTGGGATCAGAAAAAGGATAGCAACGCCAGTCCAATCGTGAAAAAATTTCAATCGATCCAAAGGAGGATCCATGAATAAGGATGTATTCGAGGGCAAGTGGAAACAGGTACGAGGCGAAGTCCGGGGTTGGTGGGGCAAGCTCACCGATGACGATCTGGACAAAGTCGCCGGTCAATTCGATGTCTTTGTCGGACTGCTGCAGGAAAAATATGGTTATTCCCGCGCCCAGGCTGAGGGAGAGATCGAGAAGAACATGAATGAGTACGAGACCAAGCTCAAAAATAGCATGCCCAACTCGTAATTCGTCAGACCGAAGTATATTTCAAACACCGGGGAAATCGATCACGCATCCGTCACGTAAATTGGTAATTTCAATCTAAGGAGAATAAAAAATGAACTTCATCATCTACCTCATAGCCGGAGCAGTTGTCGGTTATGTTGCAAGTCTTATCATGAAGACGAATTCACGCCAGGGGCCAGTGCTCGATATCGTGGTCGGCATCGTCGGCGCGCTGCTGGCAGGTTATGTGATCAGCCCCCTGCTAGGTGTAGGGACCATCAACGACGCGATCACAATTCCTACCCTGCTGGTATCCCTGTTAGGTGCAATGCTGCTGCTTTGGGTTTATAAGATGGTCAGCCGTCGCACAGCATAACCATCGTACAGATTATCGTCATCTGAACGAGCATACGAAGCGAAGTAGGTTTTGAGTGGCATGGAGCCCATGCCACTCAAAACCAAGAGGCAGTTATCGAGAGTGATTAACGGTGAAAACTGCATCGATCAAAAACTTCAATCATAAATAATGCTAAGGAGAAAAGAAATGACACACGAAAACAAAGATAATAAATATACTACAACGAATCGATCCGGCGCGATGGTAGGAATGTTACTTGGCGGCTTGGCTGGCGCGATGACAATGCTATTGCTGGCACCCCGATCTGGACAAGATACGAGAAGACAGATCCGGGAAAAAGGGATCGAACTGCGCGACCGCACGAGCGAAGTTGTGGAAGATACACTTGCACAGGTACGCACGAGCACAAATAAGCTCGGCATGAATGTAAAAACCCACGGGCAGAA
>DATHUN010000432.1:0-2990 GCA_035462205.1 Anaerolineales bacterium | reverse complement strand
AGCGTCAGCAAGCTCTCGTCCATAAATACATGGATCTGCTGGTTTGCTCCCCCGGCATGGCGGTAGGCATTATTGAGCGACTCCTGTAACACCCGGTAGACTGTGATCTTAACCGGCAAAGCCGCCTGCTCGGGCAACGGCGCCACATCCAGCTTGACGCGGCTGCCGGTCCGGCGCTCATGAGCGCGGACAACCCGGATCACGGTTTCGGAGAGCGAAAGCTCTGCCAATTGCGGCAGACTCAGCCCGGTGGAGATGGCCCGAATTTCCTTCTGAGCGTTTTGCAATGGCGGCTGGATTGCGGTCAATTCCTCCACAAAGCCAGGCGCCGCCTGACTTTGTTCCCAACGACCGATCAGGGCATCCAGCTTTAGCAGGACCAGTCCCAGATCCTGGGCAGGACCATCGTGCAGTTCCGAGCCTATCCTGCGCAGGAAGCGTTCGTTCAATGTTGTCACGCTACCCGCTGCCCGGCGCACACGCTCATGCAGTTCCTTGTTCTGCTCGAGAAGCTCGGTCAGGCGGGTGATCTGCTCGTTCAACGTCGCCCGCTGCTGCTCAATGGTGTCACTTGCCCGCTGGACGAAGCCTGCCAACAGCAGGTAAATGACCAGCGTCACACCACCCACTACAAGCCAGCTTCGGCGTTGCGCCGCGGCGATTTCCTGGTTCAGGGCATCCACGGTCTGATAGAACTCTGCAACCGCGATCACCTCATTTGTGCCGCTGAAACGGACGGGACTGTACGTCTCCAGGAGCTCCGAGCGCAGGGCGCGCTGGGGAGCATTCTCCTCCGCCTCCAGCTGGCTGATCTCCGAGCTGACCTGCCCAAGAATGGCAAGTGCTAATCCCTCCTTGATCGGGAATGTCTTCCCGACAGCGGTTTCATCGGTACTGAAAATCACTTTCCCTGTGGGATCCCAGACCCGGAAGGTGACGATCTGCTGCCCCATAGATGTATCCTGCAGTAGCTTGCTCAACTGATCATGGCGTTGCGGCGAAAGAGATCCGCTGCTGCCCAGCTCCTGCAAGATAGGTGCTACAAAACTATCCACGTACAGGGCCGTTGTGGCGCCCGTTCTGTGAATCACCCCATTTTTGATCTCGTTTCCGATCCAGACGCCGATCCCCGCCATGCCTGCGATCAAAATGACCAGGCTGGCGAGCATAAAGCGCTGCGCGAGGGTTGCTTGTTTGACAGAAACCCGAAAGGGCATGGACATACGTATTCTCCATCCAGGAAGTTCAGCGCCTTCATTATAGTGGACACTATCTCTTTTTTTGAATGGCCGAAAGGTGTATGCCGCTTAAGACCAAAGTCTTAAACTGTTTTCTACTTACGGTACCGATGATTGCGACCAATGCAGATTGTGGCGGAGAATCCATCCTGCTAAGATGAGCACAATCAAATCCAATACCAATCAAGAGAGGCAGATCATGAAAAATATTCGCTTTATCACTTTTGTACTAATCATCGGGACGCTGGTCCTGAGCGCCTGCAGCGCCGCAGCCGCCACCCCCCTTGCTTCCCCGGAACCCGCCACGGAAGTAAAAGTAGACGCCATGCCGGTTTCGTTCGTTGGGATCGTGGACAGCATCGCTGGGGATCAATGGGTCATCAGCGGCACGCGGGTAACGGTAGATACATCCATCGTGCGTGATGGTCCCTTCCATGTCGGCGACCGTGTCAAAGTGGAAGGGTTGGTCAATCCGGATGGTTCTTTAAAACTCTCGCGTGTGGAAGCTCCAATCGGTGATGACAACTCCAATGATGCCAATATCAACGACGACCATGGCAACGATGTAAATTCCAATGATGATAATAGCAACAGTGTTAATACCAACGACGATAGTGTCAATGATAGCAACTCCAACGATGATAACAGCGTCAATTCGAATGATGACTCCAACATCAACGACGACAATGGTAACGACGCCAACACCAATGATGATAACGGTGGTAACAGCAATTCAGATGACAATTCCGGTTCTGGGGGTAACGACAACGGTAATGGGGGCGGCAGTGATGACAGCGGTGGCGGCAATGATGACAACGGTAACGGGGGATAGCTCCTCCCACCCGCCTTTTGGTAAGTAAAAGGGATCGTCTGGAGGACTCAAACCTCCAGACGATCCCTTAGAGATGAGACTCCGATCGAAATTAAACGCTAGGGTATGTAAATATGACGAAAACTCTTGAACTTCCTCTAACAGGCTTTCGGCAGGTACGGCAAGCTGCACGGATGCGAAAACAATTCCTCCCCGTTGTACTTTTTCTTCTTTTCTTTTTCGGAATGGCGCTGATTCAATTTGCTACGCCGGATATGCCAGATAATGATGGTTATTACCACATCAAGCTCGCCTGGCTAATGCGGACCGAAGGGCTTAAGCCTGCGTTTCCTTTTCTGCCTTTGAGCATCCTGAACGAGAATGAGTTTTACGATCACCACTTTCTGTTTCATGTAGCTTTGATTCCGTTCACGTTTGGCGATCTGCGGATGGGTGCAAAATGGGCAGCGGTCGTTTTTGCCAGCCTGGCATTCCTGGCAGTCTGGTATCTCTTCCAGCGCCAACGCCTGCCTTACGCCTGGCTCTGGGCGCTGGGTCTGCTCGGGATCTCTGATGGATTTCTCTTCCGGATGAGCATCACGCGCGCCCAATCGCTTTCCCTGGGGATGCTCGCGCTCGGTTACGCTTGGCTTCTGGAAGGGAAGTACAAGCATCTGGCGGTCCTGGGTTTTATTTATGTCTGGATGTATGACGCCTTTCCGCTCCTGATCGCGTTGGCAGTCTTGCACTTCTTGGCAATCGCATTGACAGAACGCCGCCTCGAATTTCGTCCATTGCTCTATACCTGTGCTGGAATTATTCTGGGGATGATCATCAATCCCTATTTCCCGGATAACCTGATATTTTCCTATCATCACATGTTGCCCAAACTGGCGGATGCTACGTCTGTACGTGTTGGCAACGAATGGTATCCCTACGAT
>DATHUN010000431.1:0-5795 GCA_035462205.1 Anaerolineales bacterium | reverse complement strand
CAAAGAAGAAAAAGGCGAAACCTGTCATAATACACAAAGGAATCAGCCACAGACCTAGCGGGAGTCGGGTGCGTCGAGGGGAATCGGATGATTTCATGGCGTTAGATTGGGAATAGCAGGTGGATCGACATTCTCATTGTTTGCAAAACAAAGGATTCCCTCTACCACGCCCTCGGCGACCAGGTCAGTCTTTTTGGTCAGTATCTCCCGGTCGAGGTTGAGGAAGCCTGTTTCGATGATCGCCGCGATCGTGTTGGGGTCGATCTCGCGGAAGGCGTGATACTCGCGCATATCGCCCGTGATACTGCCGGCATGGAAAGTCATCCCTGTGACACGCGCGTAGCGATCCACGATGCAGGCGGTCAGGCGGTTGGCGCGGTTGAGATCATTGGTGTTGAGCGCCGCGGCAACTTTGAAGCCGGTCGCCTCGTCATTGATGTATTCACATGAATCGTTGTGGATGGAAACGATCGCCAAAGCGCGGTAGCCGTTCAGGCGCGAATCAAATTCGCGCAGGAGGTCTACCTGATAGCCTTTTTGAGTCAGCTGCTGCTGGACGAGCGCGGCGATCTTGAGATTGACATCTGCTTCGGTCAGAGTGACATTGCCATTACCGTCATAGCAGACGGCGCCGGAGTCATTACCCGAGTGCCCGGCGACAATACCGATGCGCAATTGCGGCTGGGAAACAACCGGCGCGCTTTCGCCGGGACGCGGTGTCAAGATCGAATTCAAGCGACTATAAAAATCCCCTGAGACTAATCCACGCGAAGGCAGGGCAGTAAAGAGTGTCGCCAGGAAGATGGCAACACCGAGAGTGGCTTGCACCGCTCGTATAGGACGCCTGCGTCGCGCCGGAGGGAAGGAGGTCGAGTCCATGTCTCTTGCGCATAATATTACCTTTTAATATCTCACCTTACAAGGGATGAATCGATGCAAAATTGTGATGATTTAATGACAAAATTTATTCGCTTTCGAATTTTTGTCTTGACGCTCCCCTGTCTCACCAGTATCATGAATCACATAGAGTACCGTATCATTACTACACTTGAATTTTGAATGGCAGCCTCCGGGTAAATTCAACATTTCGATTATTTATGACCCGAGCGGTATTGGAGAAATTTTATGACTCTTGATCCTGAACAACTCCGCCATGCAATGCGCGCCTGGACAACCGGCGTGGCAGTTGTCACCGCGCTGCATGATGGACAGCAATACGGTATGACGGTCAATTCTTTTACTTCCATTTCCCTGGAACCTCCGTTGATTTCTGTTGCACTGCGACAGCTCACCCATACGCACGATCTCGTTGTTAACTCGAATGAATTTTCAGTTACCATTCTCTCCTCCTATCAAAAGGAATTATCCGACCGGTTTGCCGGGAAGACGCAGATCCATGATCGTTTTGATGGTGTTTCTACAGAGACGCTTGTCATTCCCGCGCCACTCCTCAAAGGCGGCATGGCGTTTTTCAATTGCCGTGTGGTGAACGCGCTTCCGGTTGGTGAGAATACTTTGTTTGTGGCTGAGGTGATCGCGGCGCGCGGCGAAGGGGAAGGGATTCCCCTGGTTTATCACAACCGTGTTTATTGGAATATCACCGTACCTCAGCCCTCCTGATTTACGCGGCGAAGCCGCGTGGAAAGGGATTATTTCTATGGAAGACAAACTTACTCCTGAAGAACAGCAGGCTTTACTCCGTTTGGCGCGCGAGGCATTAATACACGGCGTCAAAAAGGAAAAGCTTCCGCCTCTGGAGGCATCCGTGTTGACGCCGCGTTTGCTCGAGCCTGGCGCCTCATTCGTCACCCTAACTGTGCGCGGCCAATTACGCGGATGCATTGGAGCATTGGAGCCGTACCAGCCGTTAGCAGAAGATGTGCGCGAGCATGCCGTCTCGGCTGCCCTGGAAGATCCGCGCTTTCCGCCGGTGAGTGAACGCGAATTGAACGGAATTGAAGTCGAGATCTCGCGATTGACGCGTCCTGTCCTTTTGGAATACAAAGATCCGAATGACCTGCTTTCCAAACTGCGCCCACATATAGATGGGGTCATCGTGCGGGATGGATTCCGGCGAGCGACCTTCCTGCCCCAGGTTTGGGAAAAAATTCCCGACCGCGCCGAGTTTCTCAACAATTTATGCTACAAAATGGGTGCCAGCCCGGACCTATGGCGCAAGAAACATCTGGAGGTGCTGACGTATGAGGTGGAGGAATTTCGCGAGGCGGCGCGGGCCTGAATCTGATTCTCATCCGATGGTACAAAAACAGCGTGCTGCGCTGGTTGGAGAGGACTCGACCCTAATGTTGGGACGCCTGTAGATACGATTTGCGAATGAGTGCGGTAAAATCAACGCATGGCTGAAGACGACGTTGTTTTCCAAGAAGCAGTGGAAGCCTTACGGGAGGGAAAAAAAGCTCGTGCGCGTGAACTACTGACGGGCTTGCTGAAGACCAATCAGAACAATGCAACCTATTGGATCTGGATGAGCGCCACGGTGGACTCCACCAAGGAGCGGATTTACTGTCTGCAAACCGCGCTCAAACTGGATCCGGAAAATACGACCGCTAAACGCGGCTTGATCCTGCACGGCGCGTTGCCCCCTGATGAATCTGTCCAGCCGTTCCTGGTCAACCGACCGCGTGCCTGGGAAGAGAAACTTTTACTGGCGCACGAGAAACCCAAGCTCAAAGGTTGGTCAGCCGTGCGAGCCAGCCCGGTGGCAAGAATCGGCGGATTCGTTGTCTTAGGCGCACTGATCGTTTCGGCGGTGGTATTTGGATTTATCATCCCGCGCATTGGTCAACAGTCCACGATACCGACGAATACGCCGGGACCTTCTCCCACTTGGACGTTGACTCCAACCTCGATCAACGCCACAGGACAGCCAGCGCTGGTGAGCACATCCGCCCCGCTCTCAGAATTATTACCCGCGCCTTACACGGTAACACCCTTGTATGTTGTCACACCTCGCTCACCATTGACCAGTGATATCTATCGCTCTGTAAAGATTGCCTACGAAAGAGGCAACTGGGATGAGGTCATCCGTGGAATGCAGGAAATTCTCAAATCAGAACCTGAAGCCGCGGATGTGTACTATTACATTGGGGAAGCCTATCGCTTCAAGGGTGAATATCCCAATGCGATCACTGCCTATCAATCCAGCCTGAACGTGAATCCGAATTTTGGTCCCGGCTATGTCGGGCTGGCGCGCGCCCGGCTGGGTCTTGACCCAAATACGGATGTCACCTCCTTTTTAGATGAAGCCATCCGCCTCGATCCCAACTTCGGTGAGGCCTATCTCGAACGTGCCAAAGCCAGCCTGAAACAAAATAATGTTTCCGGGGCATTGAACGATCTGGCGAAAGCCGATCCTTTGTTAAAAAACAGCTCACCACTGGTGTACTTTACCCTCGCCCAGGCACGCTTCCAGGAAGGGGATACACAGCAGGCTCTTGTAGCAGCGCAGCGCGCTAATCAGCTGGATGTTACCTACCTGCCCACCTATCTGCTGCTCGGTCAAATTTATGCTGAGCTGGGCAACCACGAAGAAGCGGTCAAGGCGCTCGACCTTTATCTTAAATATAAATCCGATGATAGTGCCGCCTATCTGCTGCTCGGTAAATTGGAGTTCGAAAACAAGGATTATGAGGACACGATCAACGCCATGGACAAGGTCGTCGCGTTAGACCGCAACGAACGCGAGCCGTATCTTTATCGCTTCCTCTCGAATGTGGAGTTGGGCCACGGCGATCAAGCCGACGAGGATATTGACAAAGTTCAACTGTATTACGCTGACAACTTCGATGCCAACATTGCGGTTCTGCGCCTGCATCTGCTGCAGGGGCGCAATGGCAGCGCGCTTCTCCAGGTGGGCAAAGCGGAGGCGCTGGCAGAGACGGATGAACAAAAAGCCAAGATCTATTTCTGGGGTGCCATCGTCTATGAAGCGCGTAAAGATTGGGAAAAAGCGGCGGAATACTGGCAAAAATTATTAGCCCTGCCTGATGATGCCCTTCCAGTTGGGTTCCGGGATCAAGCCGAGCAGCATCTCGACGAACTCGAGTCCAAACTGCCCACACCGAAGGTGACCACAACGCCAAGTCGAACTCCCACCCGGACGCCCAGACCCACGGATACGAGAGTACCGACGCAGACCTTTACGCCGACGGTCACACCGCGGCCCACCCGTACCCCCACACCGACCCCTTAACGGGTCTTGCCTGTATAAGAGAAACATAATAGGCAATCAGAGTACTCCTCCACTCTGCATGTTTGCGGTTAAACTTATTCCATGCTCAATTCCCAGATCACTCGTCGTGAATTTCTCAAACTCGCCAGTACCGGTACCCTCGCCTTTGCATTAAAAGATTTGCGCATCGACCGACCCCTGGCTGCTAACCCTCCCAAACAAGGACGCATTACCTGGAGCGGGATTCCGCTTTATGACGCGCCGACATTCAACGCCAATAAGATCCATGTTTTTGGTGCCGACCAAATTCTGGATATCACCTCGATCATGGAACATGGTGAAGAGGGAAATCCATATAACAACGTGTGGTATGAAATTAATGGCGAAGGTTTTACCTACTCCGGTTGGATCCAGCCGGTCGAAACAAATTATCAGAAACCGAAATTTGACATCCCCGAAAAAGGACGGGTCGGCGAGATCACGGTCCCTTACAGCATTACCAGAAAAGATCCCTTTGTGTACGCGGACACGGGATATCGTATTTATTATGGTACGACACATTGGGTCACGAAAACGATTGTCACGCGCGATGAAAAAAGCATCTGGTACCAGATCTACGACTTTTATCTTAAGAAATATTTTTACGTTGCCGCGCATGATATGCGATTAATTCCCAATGATGAATTGACATTGTTATCACCGGAGGTTCCGCAGGAGGAGAAAAAGATCGTCGTGGATCTATCCACCCAACTGGTTACGGCATTCGAAGGAGAGAAGCTGATCTTCTCCGAGCGCTGTTCGAGCGGCGTCAAGGGGACCGATACCCCCAAAGGCGAATTCCTCACTTATCATAAAGGACCCTCTGTCCACATGACCAATGAAGGCGATGCTGTCGAAAATGAAACCGTGTATAGCCTGCCGGGCGTGCCCTGGTGCTCGTTCTTCACCGGCGCAGGAAACGCCTTCCACGGCACGTACTGGCACAATGATTATGGTCGGCCGCGCAGTCATGGTTGTGTGAATCTGCCCTCCGAGGCGGCAAAATTCATTTATCGCTGGACCCAACCGGTCGTGCCGCCAGATGAAGATTATCTGCACGTGCCGGGGCAGGGCACACAAGTTCATGTTTTTTAGTTTGTAAGGCGGGATGACGTCCCGCCCCATTTTTATTGTAAGGAGAGAGTATGAATTCTATTTTTCAATTTCCCAACTATTTACTTCGACGCCAGGCGATCGCCCTGACGGGCAAGTTTCGCTTTTATGATCCAGCAGGCAGGCTGGTGATGTTCAGCGAGCAGAAGATGTTTCGCTTGCGTGAGGATATTCGTGTCTATGGCGACGAAGGCAAAAGCCAGGAAGTGTTGAGCATCAAGGCGCGCCAGATCCTCGATTTTTCGGCTGCCTACGACGTGCTGGATACCGAGATGAATCAAAAGGTCGGTGTTTTGCGCCGCAGAGGACTGCGGTCCATTCTGCGCGATGAGTGGGAAGTGCTCGATGCGAACGACCGGCAGATCGGCAAGCTATTCGAAGATAGCGTGCCCATGGCATTACTGCGCCGCTTCCTGCTGGGATCCTGGCTGCCGCAGAATTATGACATTAC
>DATHUN010000430.1:0-3275 GCA_035462205.1 Anaerolineales bacterium | reverse complement strand
CTATACAGCGCAATGGAGAGCCCACTCTCGGCATCAACATTCGCGAGCAGGATGACGCCTATATCCTCTCTGCCCTTGTTCCGGGACTCAGTGCCGAGGATCTGAACATCCAGGTTCTGGAAGACGTGCTGCGCATTGAAGGCGAATACAAGCAAAGCATTCCCACGGACAAAGCCGGCGAGCAGAATTATCTCGTCCGTGAGCTGCCGAGCGGCTCATTCACGCGGACCCTGCGTCTGCCGGCCGTCATCGACGCGGATCAGGTCGAGGCGCAGATCGTCGATGGCGTGCTGACGCTGACCCTGCCCAAGGCTGAATCGGCCCGTCCGAAGAGAATCAGCGTCAAGTCCAAATAACGACCGCGTTCCATTCCCAGACCCATGCCCAGGCGTGGGTCTTTTTTTGTCTCTAAGGGAGCGGGTATAATTCGTCCATCCCCACCTTTGGAGAAAGACTGTGCGTTTTCGATCGATCCTCCTTTTCGTTGTGACTATCGCGGTGCTGAGCGCCTGTGGAAAGAGCGCTACCCCCGCTACCTCCGCACCTGTTCCCACCGATACACTCACTCCATCTCCCGTGTTATCGCCCACGCCGACTATTCCGCTAGCGGTTTTGGTCGTCCCAACGGATCTCGACTCGGATACCTCGAACCTTTACCAGACCACAGTCTATGATCTTGCGCAGCAATCCGGGATGCGTTTCCAGGTGCGGAATGCATTTACGGCGGCCGATATCGAGCCCGGTTTGCAGATTGTGGTCGCGGTCTCCAGCGACCCGGGAATTGCCGCGCTGGCCGCCGCAGCGCCGCAAGCCCAATTCCTTGCCATCAATATTCCGGATATCGCCCCAGGCGGGAACATTAGTGTATTGGGTAACAATACCCAGAATGACGTTGCCGGTTTTCTGGCTGGCTATACGGCGGCGCTCATCACGGACGATTATCGCATTGGTATGATGATCCCCAAAGACAATGCGGATGCGATTGCTTCCTTAAATGCGTTTGCGAATGGCATGAAGTATTATTGTGGAGCCTGCCGCCCCCTATATTTTTTCCCGTGGACCTATCCGCAGTACGTAGAGATTCCCGCCGCCGAGGATGTCAATAACTACCATGCCTACGCCGACATATTAATGCTGCAATTCAAGGTAAACACTATTTTTATTTATCCAGACGTATACACCGAGGACCTGGTGAACTATGTTGGAACAACCGGAACCTCAATGATTGGGACAAAGGCTCCCGAGCAGAAACCCGCCGGTTGGGTGATGACGATCCAACCGGATGTGATCAAGGGGATTCAAAGCGCCTGGCCCCAATTGATCGGTGGACAAGGTGGCATCACGGTTCAATCGCCGATCGGAATCGCGGATGTGGACCCAGACCTTCTTTCCCCCGGTAAGCAACGCCTCGTCGAACAGACGCTCACGGACCTGCAGGCCGGGCGCATCAATATCAATAACATTCCCTGATTATTTGGTTTTTCGAACCATCGTCCTGAAGATAAGCTTATTTTTAAGCGAAGCCTCGGGACAATTTCTTTTTAAAACCAGAACTCCCGTTCATCAGACGGGAGTCCTGGCAGCGATGGGGGCACAAAAAAGGAGGAGGAAATGTGAAAAACTACAATGTTACACTGACCGGGCTGGATACCCGTTCACTACGATGTCCATGTCCAAGCCAGGCCATGGCTTTGACTACCAGAACGGCCGGGTTGACCGGTTTGACCAGGCATTCTTCGGCTCCGGAACGATTGGCTTCGATGATTTCATCGACAGTGTTCGCAGAGATGAGCATCAGAATGGGTCCACGTGAGGTCGCGCGCAGTTCCTGCAAAAATTCGGAACGTTCTGCTTTGTCCAGCTGTATGTCTACCACCAGAAGGGAGGGGTCCATCAAGCGCGCGCTTTGCACGGCGTCTTTCCGATTTGATTCTGAGAGTACGATGCAGTTACGTTGGTTGAAGAGAGTGATCCATGAGGCAGCCGTCGCAGGTTGATCGGAGACAATTAGGACCGTATGAACTGTCTCTACATTGGTTTTCCAGGTAACCATAAACATGTCCTTTCTCAAATCCATTTACTTGACGGGTTGCGAGCCTGCATGTTACACTCGACTTATCATCAATTTCTAAGAAAGGAGGCGCACCAATGTTCAAGAAAACCGCCATTCAAGTACCGGCATTCCCCAGCGGTATTTTTGATTCTCGGAGTGCGCCTGCTCCTCGTTAATTTACACGAAATGTGATTAACGGCCACGGTGCACTCGCCCGTGGTCGTTTTGATTCGTGAGCGGTCATGGGCAGATGCCTGTGACCGCTTTTTATTTATGACTAACTCTGGAGGCAACAATGTTCGACATACAGACCCAGCTATTCGAAGGCCCCGATGTTCGCTTCGGTCCGATCGACCACGAGAAAGACCCCGAAGTCGAAGCCAAATGGACTCATGATTCCGATTTCATGCGCATGATGGACATTGCTCCGGCGCGACCCATGTCTGCGGCAATGGTGAAGAAGCAGTACGAAAAACTCGAAAAGCAGCTCGACGAGCATAAGAACGAGTATTACTTTACGATTCGCGCCCGCGACGATGACCGCTTGATCGGCAAAGCCACTGTGCAATGGATCGAGTGGGCGAACGGTAATGGCTTCCTGCGCCTCGGCATTGGCGCAGCCGATGATCGTGGCAAAGGCTATGGGACGCAGGCACTGCGCATGTTGCTCCGCTTTGGCTTTGCGGAATTGAATCTGTTCCGCCTGAGTGCTATCGTGCCCGAATACAACACAGCCGCGGTTGCACTGCTCAAAAAGTTTGGCTTTGTCGAAGAGGTACGCCGGCGTCAGTCAGTGGAGCGCGATAACCAACGCTGGGACGTGCTCGTCTTCGGACTGCTGCGCGAGGAGTGGCTGAACTCTTCGAATGGCAATCGGCAAGCCTAGCGTCTGTTAGACCCAAGAAGCAAGGAGAATGCCATGCAAGATTTATTTCGCGGCGAGCTGGTCCGCTTCACGGCGGAGGATCCAGAAACCGTAGCCAAATCAGAAGCCCACTGGCAGCGCGATTCAGAATTCGTACGGCTTGCCGATTCCGACCCCGTTCATATCTCTTCCCAAAAGCAGATCCAGAGGCGGCGTGAGGAGCAAATGGAAAAAGGCCCGCAACCGCAGCGGCACGGATTCAGCGTCCGCACACTCAGGGAAGATAAATTGATCGGTTTCCTGGGCTTGTGGGTGGATCTCGTTCATAGTGAAGCATGGGTCGGCCTGGGAATCGGC
>DATHUN010000429.1:0-2833 GCA_035462205.1 Anaerolineales bacterium | reverse complement strand
ACCAGGATGATCATATAACTGCCGACCAATAATCCACAGCCAATCGCCAACGTGCCCCATTTGAACTTTCCAAAGCCAAGCGACTTCCAGGGAATTCTTCGCCAGGCAAAGATGATCACGACCGGCAACAGATAGGCAAGCTGCACAATGACCAGTAATCCGCTCTGGGCAAGCTGACCTTTTTTGCCTTGCAGAGAAATCATCAGCAACGCTACATCGATCAAAGCCAGCAGGATAACCCCAATCCAGTTATCGATCGGTCTCCACGGCACCGAATAACGGACAGGTTCGGCGGTTAGCTCACTTCTCTGATTTTCAAAATTCATAATTCCTCTTTCAGTTCCCGATAAATAAACCACTGACCTTTGCGGTCATCCAGACTCTTCATGGCGCGGTCGTAATAAATATCGAAGATCTGGTTTGTATCCACGCGCACGCGGAAATAAAACCTGCCGACATTTAAGGAACCTCGGCTCGAGGCGACCGCCGCATGGGCAGGGCGCATATTCTTCGCCATCCTACCGCGGCGCGCAAAATCGCTCCACGAAGAAAGCATCTCGGTGACGCGGTAAGTTTTGTCATTCCAGAGAAACCCATTCGGACAATCGGGAGACTTTTCGCGCGCCGGAGGGGTATCAAAAATGGGCTGGATTGAATCGACGTAAAAGTGGATAGGAGTGAGTTCGGTCATAAATAAGTAATACAAGGATGTCATTCTCCCAAAGGGACGGTGTGACCGAAGGGGGCGCACGATGCCCTGCGAAGCGAAGAATCTCTGTCTAGGGAAGCAGAGACTCTTCAGTTACAAAGAACGCTCCTCAGAGTGACATTCTTTTTAAAACAAGGGTCAAACCTTGTACGGATCGTCCGCCTGCAGAAAGGCGAGCAACATTCCGTGGCGTGGATGAGTTCGCAGCCACTCACGGAATTGCTTGATGCGTTCATAATCCTGTTCGCCAAGCTTCTCCAGATAGATCGCCTCCATGTGGTTATGAGTCTCTTCCGCATGGAGATGATCCTGCCAGGGACGCGTGAAGAATTCGTTCAAGTTATCGTGCAGGTTGCGGTCGACAAGCACATCCCACTCATGTGGGTCCATCCAGATCCCGTTACAATTCCGGCAGCGGTCAAGATAGAAATCGGTATCCGGGAAGATCTTATAGCGCGCCATGATGTGTCCGCAGTTGGGACAGAGCTTGAGCTCCTTTACATCCCATGAAGGATCGATCTCGATCGCCCCTTCTTTTTCAGGCAGGCCGCTACCGAGAGTCCGCCGCCAGGTCATATAGGCATTGGAGGGGAGGAATACCCCGTTGCAATTCGGACATTGGTTGGCGGGCAGACCCTCCAATAATTTGATCGGACCGAGTTGAAATTCCTTACAGACCGGACAGTTCATGACAACCTCCTGGTACTCGGACAACCTAAAATTGTAGGGCGATTCATTCGATGTTCTACTTATGATGCCTTCAACTTAATCTTGTTGGAGTACTACCGCTACTATTATTCGACTCGCGCGCCTGTATCCTTCTCGTCAAGGACTTCCGCTTCCTCGTCGGCGAGATGGAAATGGTGCAGGAAGCGGTGCAGAATCGGTGTGGCAAGCACACCCACCGAAGCCAGCAGGACAACACCGGAATACAATGCATAGAACGATGCAAAGATCTTTCCGATATCGGTCCGGATGGGACTTACCGGTCCCATGCCACCCAGGATCATAGATGCATTGAGCAGGGCATCGATCCAGGAAAGTCCCTCCAGAAAATGATAACCGGAAATTCCAATCGCCAGGGAAAACAGAAGCAGCAGAAAGCCGATCAAGCCATTCAGCGCAAGGCGCCGTATAAAGACCTGCCGTGTCGCCAAGGGCTCATGACTATGCTCGTACATTCAGCCTCCATTGTATTTCCAATCCCAAAACCAGAATGCCAGACCTTTGAACTCGCCCCAGTGTGCAAAGCGTTGCTCCACTTCCTTCGCCGTAATAGGCTGGCCCTCGTACCATTCCTGTGAGACCATTTTCAAGGCATACGAATCGATCGGAATAAAATCGTGCCGGCCCAGGATCATCAATAAGTTTGCAGCAGCGTAGGGACCTACGCCGTTGATCGTCATCAGGAACTTGCGGAGTTCCAATGTAGGCAATGTAGATGTTTTTAGGGACTCGAGATCGATCTGCCCGCTCGCGACGCGGAACGCCAGTTGGTGAAGGGCTGGCGCGCGGTAGCCGACCCGCACCGTCTCTTTCAGGACCTCCGGGCTGCTCGCCGCGATCGAGGCAGGGCTCGGAAAAGCGCGCTTTTCGGGTTGCTCGTCCAAAAGCGGACCAAACTGATCGACCAGTTTGCGCGTCATGTTCTTGGTCGCGCCCCATAGAGTGTTGGTCGTCAGGATGGTTTTGACCACATCTTCGAAGACGGTGGGTGAACGAAGGACACGGCCCAGCGACCGCTTCCTGACATGTGCCAGCTTCGGCTCCCCGCGTGAAGCGCGGTAGAAGTGTGCGAAATCGAGGTCGAGTCCAAGCATCCAGTTAACCTTGTCCGCAACTTCCTTGCGCTCCAGTTTATCCAGCTTTTCTGTTTCCACCAGAACGCTGTCCCCGCCATCCTGCATTCGAAGCTCGATCACTCGTCCGTTGGCGAGCTGCAAAACATAATGGAGCCTGTTCGCCTCCTCATCCAGGTAGAAGGGCGCAAGCTGATACCAGCCATGTGACTTAACAACCGACAAAAAATTAAATGGCTTGTGGGCAGGGAGTGAAAATTTCATATTCCGATTGTACTGGCGAAGCAATCATCCGCGCAGGGCAATCGGCACGAGTTGTGGCTTT
>DATHUN010000428.1:0-4019 GCA_035462205.1 Anaerolineales bacterium | reverse complement strand
CACTCAAGCAGAGGTAGCAATGATGAACACAGACAAAGGACGATGCCGTCGTGCGCACGACGGCATCGTCCTTTGTCTGTGTTCATCATTGCTACCTCTGCTTGAGTGGGAGCAGCATAACATTCTCCTCATACGTATAGGTCATTGAAGTAATTAACCAAAAAGACATTGCACAATTCATCGGGCAGCGCATCGAGAACTTCGTTGATGAACGCCATCTCACTCGGAAGCTCGGTTCCGGTCAGACCGGCACTGACTGCCAGTTGACCAAATGCCCCCGCGGGGTCCGGACTTTGGAGCGCCGCGCCGACCATCGCCCGAATCGCGTCCGAATCTATTGGCGTCTTTGCTTTGACGGTTTCTACACATTCACGCACATCCTGGAGCAGCGCCTCTACATTATGAACTGTTCCATAATTGACAGAAATATGTAAGTTACGCGGTGTCAGTGGTGTGGAGAACTGACCCTGAATATACCAGCCGCGCTTGCTCATCTCGTCGGCAAGCTGATAGACGTTGATCGTGTCAGATTTGAAGGAAAACATGCACATGGCGGGTTTGCCAAGGACCTGTAAATCTTCAATCGCATTGACGCCATCTATCAATTTTTGTGCGGCTTCCTGAACTTCTTTTACAATTTTTTTGTAGCCTTCCTCTCCCAGAAAGTTCAAGATTGCCCATGCACCCGCCATGGGACCACCCGTTTTTGAACTCAGCACGGTAGGGTTGATGAGAGTGTACCCTGTCGTATCCGTGCAGGCAAAGATTTGATATTTGCGAATATCCTTGCTCCGATACATGATCGCGGAACAACGTTTGGCGGCGTATCCATATTGATGTAGATCCGTGGAAATCGATGTCACACCTGAAAGGGTGAAATCTAAGTCAGGGACGTCATAGCCATGCTTGCGCATGAAGGAAAGGTGCAATCCGCCCACGCAGCCATCCACATGGAAAAGGAGATGATGTCGTTGAGCTATATTTCCAATCTCGGCAATCGGATCTATAACACCTTGTGAATAACTGGGTGCAGAAGCTATAAGGAGAATTGTGTTTTCGGTGATTGCCTTTTCCATCTCCTCGGCGCGCACTTTGAATGTTTCCGGATCGATGTCAACCACGACGGGCTTCACGCACAAATAATGCGCAGCTTTGTGGAAAGCGGCATGCGCGGTTTTGGGTAGGACCATCTCCGGTTCTTTGATATGCGGCTTTGTTACACGCGCCATATCGCGGGCAGTCTTTACGGCAAGCATAATGCTCTCGGTGCCACCCGTAGTGAGATGACCCACTACGTTTTCATTGCCGCGCAAAAGATGGATGACTGCACGAACAACATCTGTTTCCAGCTTGAGCATAGAGGGAAATACCGAGGGGTCAAGTCCGTTCTCGGTGAGGAAGGACATATATGCCTCCCGCGTGACTTCGGCTGGATCCTCCCCCGGATTGTAGACATAACACCAAACTTTCCCTGCCTTCCAATCCAAGTCGCGGGATTTGAAGGCTTGTAGGGTGGAGAGGATTTCCTCTTTGGACAAGCCTTTTTCAGGGATGAACATGATTTTTCCTTTAGGACCGTGAATTTGTGTTCTTACTGAGCTAGAAGAGTTTCCTCGGCCGTGTGCGTCTCGCGCCCGAGCGGATAATTCCACATACACCAGGCAATAATCAAAGCGGCGATGGCGGGAGTGATGCCTATCAAGAAACGAATCCCCCAAATCGCGGATGGTGGTTGCACATCACTGCCCTCTGCAAATCCGGTAATCGCGGTGACAAGTGCGAACAGCAGTCCTTGCGCCGAGAATGCAAGTTTGATGATGCCGCCGTTCATGCCAAAGAACAATCCTTCACGCCGAAAGCCATGTTCCTGCTTTGCATCTTCATCGATAATTTCGGAGATGACAGGGAATGGCATGATCATGGAATTGGCCAGCCCCGGGATGGTCAGAAGCGTCCCCAGCAATCCGGTGTGAAAATTATTGGCAAACGTCATGACCAATAATCCCGGGATGAACGTAAGGGTCCCAATAATCCATGTTTTACGATAGCCAAGCCTCGTCATGATCGGACGCCAGATGAGCAATGTGGGAATAGCAAGCAGGATCGGCACACCTAAAAGCACAGCTTCTACATCTCCTCCGCCCAGACTGATGCCAAAGATACTGACCTTACCCTGAATTCCAAGCGCATATTTACGCCAGAATGGCAACATGCTCGCAAGCAACAACCAGATGTATTCCTTTGAAATATTCGCCCCCAGAAACCAGCGAAATGCTTTGTTCGCCAGCACGATTCGCAAAGAATGCCCCAAACCAAATGCTTGTTCCCGAGTCTCATCTACGGGTCGTTCTTTCACGCCGATCACCGCGACTAAATAGCCTGCGGCGATAAGTGTGCCCATAATCGCTCCCATTGTGAGATAACCAACTTCTTCAGCGATAATGGGTGCAAGAATGAACGAGGCAAGCAGCGCGATGGTTGCCAGGATCTCACGCGTCGTAGAGAGATCAATGCGGTCGCGCCGGGTCGGGGCAACTTCCGGGAACAACGCGTTGTAGGCGATGAATGTCAGGCTGTACAGCGTATCGAAGATGAACAGGATCATCAGGAAATACGCGCCAAGCAGGAATGGACTTTTGGAGGGCGGAGTCCAGAGAAAGAAAAAAGATAATCCTAAGGGGATCGCTCCGAACGCGACGTACGGCACGCGCCTGCCCAACCTGGAGCGCGTGCGATCGGAGATTTGTCCCATCAAGGGATCGTTGATCGCATTCCACAAGCCATAGATACTCCACAGAATCCCCGCTACACTTGCATTCAGTCCAAGCACATCCACGTAATAGAAATTGATGCGATTCCCAAACACCTGATAGGCAATTGTGTTTGCAAAGTTGCCGAATGCGTAGCTGATAAATCTCAGGACGCGCAAGGTTGACTCCTTATTAGTGCAGATTCCATGATTGGCTACGTAGACGCGGCTGTTTGAAAATACATCCGGGCCAAGAATGTTACGGGAGACTTACGGGTTCACTTGCTTTCCTGTAATAATGATTCAAGATATTCGAACACGGACAATGCTTCTTCCCCACCGGCCTTAGCGTGAGCGATGAGAGGAATGCCGTGCGGTCCTGGCGTGTTAATCGTCTCGGGAAAAGCAGTGAGCGCGGCCCTGACAACATCCAGTTTGCCCAGCATTGCCGCCGCAAAGATATCAAGACGCGCGCCATGATCTAATAGAAAATAGGCAATATCTTTTCGTCCCATGTGAGCCGCCGCACCGAGTCCGGTTTCAAAATCACCGCCACCCCAATCCCAGCAGGCGTTGATCAAGGCGGGTTCCTGCACAAGCAATTCCTGCACGCGGCTTAAATCTCCGTGTGCATTGCCAATAAATTCCTGAACGAGACTTGCCACTAAAGCAGGTTTGGGGTCCATCGATTTCTCCTGTTAGCTTTATTGATCCTGTCCATATAGATATTTTACTTCAGGGTACTTTACATAGGTACTCTTGAAGAGATCGGAAACATTGCCTTTCAACGTCATGTCGAAAAAGGCGAGCAAATAATTATCCACAATGGTTGTAACGCGTTTCCCGTTGATTGGTCCCTTAAGCCCTAATTGGGGAGCGAGCGGGGAGAGGCGCGGCAGGTCGCTGAAATCGTAATGGGCGGCGCCTTCGATATAGACAGCACCCAATGGTTGTTTTGCGTTTTCGAAAAAGGGTTTGAACTGACGGTTGTTGAGGCTTTCTGTATCGTCGTGCCAGCGCTGGCTGAACATAAATAACGCCGGCTGGGTCACGCCTCGTTGGAGGATTTCCTCTGAAACTGGACGCAGGAATGGATCCTGCCCGAGCAGAGCTTTGCAACGCGAATCGATTCCGCAAAATTGGATCGCCGCGCCGCCGCCGGTGGAATGACCATATACGCCGATGAGCGAGGTATCCAACGTGCGGAAGAACGAACTGTTTGCATCATTATTCTGCTCCGTCATGAAATCCAAGGCATAGCTCAAGTCGC
>DATHUN010000427.1:0-1830 GCA_035462205.1 Anaerolineales bacterium | reverse complement strand
CAGAGAAAGGGATGAAAACATGTCATTCAACAAGAACTCTCGCCTGGATCCGTCTCAGGTGGAGGACCGGCGTGGCCGGGGGCGAACAGGGACTGCAATCGCTGTAGGGGGTGGAGGACTTGGCCTGATCATCACAATAGTGATCATGCTGCTGGGCGGCAATGTTACTGGCTCACCAAACGGTGATGCCGGGCAAGTGCTACGATCTACTGAGAGCGCTGGCGGAATCAACGACCTGGAGGCGCAATGCCAGACAGGCGCAGACGCGAATACCCGCGAGGACTGCCGCATCGTTGGCTTTGTCAACAGCATCCAATCGTTTTGGACCGACGAATTTGCCCAGCGCGGGAGCCAGTACACACCGGCCGATACAGTTCTTTTCACGGAATCAACGGAGGCCGCCTGTGGATCTGCCAGCAGCGCAATGGGGCCATTCTACTGTCCGAGCGATCAGAAAGTCTATCTGGACCTCGACTTCTTCAATGAACTACAGACGCGCTTTGGCGCCCAGGGCGGCTCGTTCGCCGAGGCGTATGTGCTTGCTCATGAGTACGGCCATCACGTGCAAAACCTGCTTGGTGCACTGTCAAGCAGCTCAAACGCCACAGGGCCAGATAGCGAGTCAGTTCAAACGGAACTCCAGGCGGACTGCCTGGCCGGCGTCTGGGCATTCCACGCCACCGACACCGGTTACCTGACGCAGGTGACTGATCAGGATATCGCCCAGAGCCTGGACGCCGCAGCTTCCGTGGGCGACGACCGCATCCAGCGCGCCTCACAGGGCTACGTCTCACCCGAGTCGTGGACCCATGGATCCTCCGAGCAGCGGCAGTTGGCGCTCAGGGACGGTTTGCAGAGCGGAGATATGGCCACCTGCAATTCGCCGGGATGGACGCCATAAACATACAATTGAACATCGACCCATGACGCGTTGAAAAAGATTACATAGTGCCGCATAATTTACTTTACTTTTTATTGGAAGGTGGGCCTGCAAATTCTGTTCAAAAGTAAAGATACGCATGCAGAGCATGTGTGAGACAAGCGGTAAGTTTCAGTAAATCACAGATGTTGCTCTTGTTGGAGAAGCCTGAAGTAGTAATAGACTTTTTGCCAGTCAGGAAGATCGTGTAATAACGCTCGCCATACACAACCATTCTTAACGAATATAGAAGATACCATTCATAATCTCTCGCGGTCTTCCTTTTCCTCTGGCTCCGGGGAGGTTTGGCGCAATTTGCTTCCATTCGGTATCATTCAGATCCGTCGGGTAAATTTGGGTTGATTTGGTTATCATCCAGGTTTGCCCGACTGTTTCATTTCTTTCGAGTTCTTAAACAGCCTGTAACGGACTATCCCTCAACAATCTTAATTTCCTCTTCCGTTAGCCCATACAACGCATAACGCACTGATCTATCTCCTTACGGAATCATCCGGCAGGGATTTCTAGCCTGCGACAACGACCTGGCTGCGCCCTTCATGCTTGGCACGATAAAGTGCCGCATCAACAGCTCTCAAGACCGCCGTGCTGGTCGCGCCATGCTCCGGGAAAGCTGCGACGCCCAGCGAGAGGGTGAGCGCGGCGAGGCTTTGTCCTTCGAAGTGGAGATGGAGCTGTCTGGCGAGTTCGCAAATCCGTTCGGCGCGCTCACGTGTCACAGCTCGTGTTGCATCAGGCAGAATAAGTAGGAATTCATCGCCGCCATAACGACAGGCAATATCTTCACCGCGGACTTGCCTGAGCAGCAGGTTGCCCAATTCACGCAGGGCATCATCCCCAGCGGCATGGCCCCAGCTGTCGTTGAAGCGCTTGAAGTTATCCACGTCCAGCAT
>DATHUN010000426.1:0-6249 GCA_035462205.1 Anaerolineales bacterium | reverse complement strand
AAGAAGTCTCCGGTCAAGAAAACGGTTGCCAAAGTGACGACAACCATCAAGAAAGTCTCTGGCAAAGCGGTGGCGGTGGCAAAAAAGGTCACGTCGAAGAAACCGAAGACGACGGCAAAGAAGCCAGCCACCACAAAGCAGAAATCTTCCACGAAAAATAAATAGGACTTCAGAAACACGACAATGAGCAGGTGTCGTGTTTTTGTTTGCTATCTAGAGGTTTCCGAGGTGAAGTGGCAGAGGTTTTTGGAACAAAGGAACACGTTATTCGTGATAAAAATAAAATATTAAACAATCACAAAAGGAGAATGATATGGCTACGAAAAAGCAAACAGGTGCCAAAAGTAAGAACACGTCGAAGAAGAAGAGTCCGGTGAAGAAGGCGGTTCAAAAGGTCGGCAAGGTCGCCGGAACAGTCGCAGATGTCGCCTACGCTGTCGGAGCAGTCGCCGAGACTGTGGAGGAGATTCCGGAGAAGCTGACACCGGAGCAGAAAAGCTCGACAAGGAAGTCTTCCAGCAGCTCAAGCGGCAAGAAAACGACAGCGAAGAAATCCAGTAGTACAAAGAAGGGTGGAACGAGAAAGAAGGCAGCACAAACAGGATAATTATGCAAAAGACGGCGACATGTTGCCATCTTTTGTTTGTCGATGTTGTTCTTCTAGTCTATGCGGGCAAAGTGCGACGAGATGCTTGCAACAAAGAGCCGAGTTGTTCGTGATAAAAAGAAAATAACAAAACGATCACGAAAGGAGAATGCTATGGCTACGAAAAAGCAGACCGGTACAAAAAGCAGGAGCACGTCCAAGAAGGGTCCCGTGAAGAAGGCGGTGGAAAAAGTTGGAGATGTTGTTGGAACAGTCACGGATACCGTTATGGCGATTCCTGGAAAGCTGGCACCAAAGAAGAAGACGACATCGAGGAAATCGTCAAACAGCTCGAACAGCAAGAAGACAACCGCAAAGAAATCTTCGACGAAAAAGAGCGGAAGCCGTAAGACATCAACGTCAAAATCTTCTTAAAGAAACAATCACGGCAGTCCATGGACTGCCGTGATTGTTCTGTATGGCCAATGCAAAATCCGCATATCCATATTTGGAAAATAACACTGACCGCCGCGATCGCGGCGGTCAGTGCTCGGGTCTGAAACGACTGAAAGTAGGGAAATAAGATCTGGTTTCGCGCGAATGGGCAACCGAATCCGTCAAACGGATTTTTCGGGAGTCAGTTCGGGGAGCTTCTTGCGGGCAGTTTGGCGGTTCTGCATCAAGCTCATGCCGCCCATGTAGAAAAAGCCGAGCATATAGATAATCATCCAGGGGACAATTCCCCAGCCAATGATCGGCTCGAGGACAATCCCGGAAATTAGCGCATAAATGCCCAGCGCGAATTCAACCCAGACCAGTGGATTGAGAGGCACGATATATGTTTTATCCACAGATTTCAAGTGCTTGCGGGCATCGTTCAGGTTCAGCTTGGGTGTGCGCACAAAGACGCTTTTCCCTTTTCCGAATAGTCCTTCGATGACTGCCACAGAAGTGTTAAGGCAGAGTCCAAAACCCGTGATCGTCAGTAATGGCAACAGTTTGAGCCGCTCCCAAAGGGGCGGCGTGTGTGCGGCTTTGGCGGCGAGGTAGACTAACGGAGGACCAAACCCTGCCAGAATGGAAAGCGGAAAGAGTCTGAACGAGGCCGGTGCAAACAAACCTACCGGCAGAGTGAGGATGAGCAATCCGAGCATCAATGGATGAACGCCATATCCGGTCAGATGCAGGATCGCCAACAGGCGTACGTGCAAGGGAAGCTTAGGATCGTCGAATAGGCGGGGCAGGATCTTGCGTACGACTTGGAAACTTCCTTTTGCCCAGCGGAATTGTTGGTTCTTGAAGGCTTCCACATGCGCGGGCAATTCGGCTGGCACTACGACATCGGGCAGGTAGTCAATCTTCCAGCCGCGCATCTGGGCACGATAGCTGAGATCCAGATCTTCCGTCAGCGTATCCCATTGCCAGCCGCCGGCATCCTCAATACAGGCGCGGCGCCAAAGCCCAGCCGTGCCATTGAAGTTGAGGAAAAAATCGTTTTGAGAGCGCACGGCCTGTTCGACAATAAAGTGCCCATCGATCGCCATCGCTTCCACCTGGGTGAGTGAATTGTAATTCCGGTTGGTGTGTCCCCAACGCGTCTGAAGACAGCCCAAACGTTCATTTTTGAAGAGCGGAACGGTTTTCTTCAACCAATCCGATTTTGGAACGAAGTCTGCATCAAAGATGGCAAGCAGCTCACCCGTGGCTGTCCGTAAGCCGTTGGCAAGGGCACCAGCCTTATATCCCTTTCGGTCTGTGCGATGGATCCATTCGATATTTACACCCTTTGCTCTGTAGTCCTCCACCAATTTTTTGGTGAGTGAGGCTGTATTATCGATAGAGTCGTCCAGCACCTGGATCTGCAGACACTCGGCCGGGTAATCTAATTTCGTCACAGCATCCAGTAATCGCTCGATCGTGTATTTTTCGTTGAAGATCGGGAGTTGGATCGTGACCCTCGGGTATTCCTGTATTTGGGGAATCTGTCTCTTTTTGAGTGAAGCGGAATTCGAATTCAAGTACAGGATTGCATTCATCAGATTATGAAATCCATACATGGCTAAAACAAAAACAATTAGGAGATATAAAGCTCCTAATAAATAAGATATGATTTGCATATCAGTTGTCCTTTCGCATGAGGTTGAGTTATTTCGGCGTAGAACCAGTAATTCACCACAGTGGTTTACAGTTCTATGTTTATCAACGAAAGGATTGACGATTTAATACTGCTTTTGTTAGGTATTTTTTAGGGCATAATTAGAAATCCATAAGAGACAGAGCCTATCCGTACCGTTTCGTTAGGGAAAATCCCCATAAAACAAAGCGTCCCACATGATGTGGGACGTGATTTCAGTTGTTATTCGCTATTGACTGACAACTTGTGTTTCCTTGCTTCGCCACCAATAGAGGCAGAAATATAGAGCCACCAATCCTGACAACCAGAAAATCACCGAAAAGATCACGCCTTCGCGCGTGGCATGGTAAATCATGGGGTTAGAGTCGAGCCAGGGAAGGGCTTCGGGCATCGGTTTGCGGTCCAACAAATAATAGAGCACGTCCTCCAGCCCGCTGAAAGCAGCAACGAACAGCGATGTCACGAAGTAAAGGCAATCCTTCCAGGATCCCCAGAGCAGGATCGTTCCCATAACGGCGTATCCAGCCAAGGTCACGAACCAACCGGTATGATACAGGTTGGCATATCCGACCATGTTATTGGCTTCAAAGATCCTTTGCCAGATTAGAATATCGGTGATCGTATAAAAAAAGAGTGCAATCAACGTTGCAATGACGGTGCGATATTTTTGCATGGATGTTCTCCGAATGTCAGACCCCCGAGCCGGGCAGCGAGCGGTGGCCGAGCAGTGAAATGTTCAATGAATACCACAGTTAGTATACATGCGACATGACGAATCTATATCGCTTTTGAACTTGCAGTTTAGTTTTCTTCGCCCTACGATTGATATACGATCTGGTTTCCCCTGGCGCGGCTGGTAATCACAATGTTGATTGTCAGGCAACCTTCCTGTTGCTCACAAGAAGGTCCTTGTACACTGCTTAATCTAATTTGGACGCGGTGGATAGTTGGGAGCCTGCCGTCGAAACTCATAGTTTTCGATGAAGGTATCAATAATCTGCTTTTGGTTATCGGTGACCAATTGGAACTCCAGTCCAATATTATAGTAATCCGGACTTAAATCTTTTTTGCAGTAAGCGACGCGCACCGGAACCGCCATACGCGTAGCTTTGACACTGGGTAAATCCGGCAGCTGGATCGAGATGGTCAAGGTCGTGTCCTTTTCCAAAGCCGTGTCTCCAATGACCATTGCGCCCAGTTGAGTTAGGTCACCAAGATAACCTATCAATTGACCGTCGTACAGGTTATACACCTGTGAATAGGACATTAATTCCTTGCGTGGTTGTTTGCGCCGTTCCTGCATGGTTAGCTCGATACTAGTACTCCAACAAGATTAAGATGGAGAGTATTCAGCCGACATCTCGAATAAAATACCATCCATTTTTAGGTTGTCCGAGCACTAGTGTACTTGACTTGATGGCTAAAATCAATTGTAGTGGCATCTTAAAATGTTTTCAGCTTCCTTGCAATTATGGTTAAATGAACCTATGCGATGGATCTATCTCTCTCCTCACCTGGACGACGCGGTACTTTCTGCGGGTGGTCTGATCTACGATCAGACCCAGGCTGGCATCCCCGTCGAAATCTGGACCTTTATGTGCGGGTATCCTCCGTCCGAGCCTCTTTCTCCCTTTGCAGACGCACTGCATGCACAATGGGGATTTTCCTCGGCGGCGGAGGCTGTCCGTGCCCGTCGGGAAGAAGACCGCAAGGCGGCCGCGATCGTCGGGGCGCAGGTGACCCATTTTGACTACCTAGACTGCATCTACCGGCGCGGTGCAAACGGTGAATCGTTGTACATGGAAATCTATGTGCCGCCCCATCCTGAAGATGCGAGTCTTGCCCAGAACATCGCCGACACCATTTCCGCCCGGATCCTGCCGGACGATATGCTGGTCTGCCAGCTGTCGGTTGGTTCTCATGTGGACCATGTGCTGGTGCGACAGGCTGCAGAATTGCTGGGACATCCGCTCTGGTATGACATTGATATCCCTTATATTTTTTATAAATCGGAAGAATTTGTGTCGAAATCGGCTCAAATGAGGGAAACAACCCATTTCATCTCGAATGCCGGTTTACGGTCCTGGCAGGAAGCGGTGTTGCAGTACGCCTCCCAGCTGCCAGCTTTGGGCGAGGCTATGGCGACGTCTCAATATGCCCAAGAATCGATCCTTGCCTACTGGTCGGAGTGGAAGGGCATTCGTCTCTTCCAGGAGCGTTAGATAAGTCCTCCGTCTCTTGTATTGAGACCCGTTTCGTGATATATTAAGCCCGTTTTACGGACAATTGCATCGGGATATTTCTATTTGCATCTCTGAACGAGATGCAAAATTCTTATATCAGGAAAGAAAAATGCCTAACAACTTTTTGACTAAAGAGGGATATCAAAAACTTCAAGACGAATTGGACTATCTGCGCACCGCCAAGCGTCAGGAAGTTGCCAATCGCCTGCATGAGGCGATGGAGGGTGGAGAACTGATCGAGAACGCAGAATATGAAGCCGCTAAAAATGAGCAGGCGTTTGTCGAAGGACGCATTCAGGAACTCGAGATGCTGCTTGCCACAGCAAAAATTATCGAGGAAAATGGCAAAAAGAAAAGCGATATCGTCCAAATCGGCTCGAAAGTGACACTCAAGGAAGGGAACTTCGATGCCGAAACGTTTGTTATCGTTGGCGCTGCAGAAGCCAATCCGCGCGAAGGAAAGATCTCGAACGAATCACCCATCGGCAAGGCGATCTTGAATCATAAGATCGGCGACACGGTGAAAGTAGAGACGCCGGGCGGCACGTATAATGTTAAAATCCTGAAAGTCAATTAGACGCAGGAGCGTAATGATCCCACCCCGCGCGCCTGTGCAGGAGCGCGGGGTTTTTTCTTGCACACTCATTCCCATCCCTTCCACAGCGAAGGGGGAGCCAAAGTCATGACAGAATACACCTCACTCGAAAAGATCCGCTTGCAGAAGTTGGAAGAGCTTCGCGCCGAGGGGATCGAAGCGTATCCCACCCGCGCCCAGCGTACCCATACCAGCGCCGAAGCCATCGCTGAATTCGATTTGGCGGAGAAAGATGGTAAAGAAGTCAAGGCGACAGTGGCTGGTCGCATTCGCGCCACACGTGCGATGGGAAAAATTTCCTTTGCTCACATCGAAGATGGGGCGGGCCGGCTCCAGCTCTTCTTTCGTTTGAACGAAGTGGGCAAGGACGGCTTAGATTTTTTCAATAAGATGTTTGATATCGGTGACTTCATCCAGGCCGGCGGAGTTATGTTCCGCACGAAGACCGGAGAGCCTACGCTTCATGTCCACGACTTTAAACTGCTTGCCAAATCGGTGAGTCCACTCCCAGCCGCAAAGGATGAAACACTCGAAGACGGAAAGGTTATCCGTCACGCAGCGTTAGAGGATCCGGAATTACGTGCCCGCCAGCGCTACGCCGACCTGGCCGTCAACCCCGAGGTACGCGAGACCTTCCGCAAGCGCGCCGCGATCGTCAAATCCCTGCGCGCATTCCTGGACGATCACGGCT
>DATHUN010000425.1:0-6212 GCA_035462205.1 Anaerolineales bacterium | reverse complement strand
TTCCCAGGAGATGGCCGGCGCCCCCTGGATCAAAATGTAAATGACTGTAGCAATGATCGGGATGACCGTGAGAATCGCCATCAGGGTGATGCCCATGAACCCAACGCGTTCGGTAAGATGGCGGTTGCGGGTGAGAACGTTTCTCATGACAAAATTCTCTCGGCGCGTTTCTTGGCACGGAAGACTACGGACGAGGCGGCAATGTTCACACCCAGGGAGATGAGGAAGAGCACCATACCGATGAAGAACAGCACATGGTAGTGTGTACTGCCATTCGCGACTTCGCCCATCTCGGCGGCAATCGTGGCGGTCATCGTACGGACCGGGGAAAAAATGCTTCCGAGCGAGTGAGCCATCACGGGAGCATTGCCTGTTACCATCATGACGGTCATCGTCTCACCGATGGCGCGTCCGATACCAAGCATCACGGCGGTGAGCACGCCTGATTTTGCGGCGGGCAACGTGACGCGCCAGATGGTCTGCCAACGGGTGGCGCCTAACGCCCAGGCACCCTCACGATACGAGCGCGGTACCGCGTCGAGAGCATCTTCCGCCACGGAGACAACTGTCGGCACGGCGATCCCGCCGAGCAGCAGAGAACCTGCCAGCGCAGTCAGACCGGTAGGCAGGTTCAGAAAATTGCGCAGGAAAGGTGCGAGGACAAGAAATCCTAAAAATCCCAAAACCACGGAGGGCAGTCCACCGAGCAATTCGACCAAAGGCTTCAGAATCTCACGCATCCAACGTGGAGAGATCTCTGAGATATAAACGGCTGTCCCGATCCCAAATGGCACGGCGATAAATGCCGCCCCCAGCGTGATGATGAGAGAACCGGTTACGAGGGGCAGAAGTCCAAAATGTTCCTCAATGGGATACCAGCGGGTGCTCAACAGGGACGATAACTTCACTTCACCAAGTGTAGGCAAGCCTTCACGAATCAAAAAGAAAAAAATGAGACCTACAAAAAGGATGGCTGAGTAGCCGGAAGCTTTGACGAGACGTGTGATGATAAATTCGCGCCAGTTTAGTGATTTTTCCATAATTCTCCGTTGGGCACAATATGGTATGCCCCACCTTTATTTCACAGGCACAAAGCCTAAGTCAGCCACAATTTGCTGTGCTTCCCGGGAAAGGATCCAATCCAAGTATTCCTTGACCACACCTGTGGGTTCACCGTTTGTATACATATAAAGATCACGCGCGACGGCGTATGTTTTATCATTCACGGTTGCGATCGATGGCAAGAGGTATGCACCGCCCGCTTCTTTCGCGATCGCAACCATTTTCAAATCCTTGGGAACATAGCCGAGACCATCGTACCCGATCGCGTTGGGATTTTGTCTTAGTTCAGCAATGATGCCTTCCGAGGAAGGAAGTAAAAGTGTATCGGTGGAAAAGAGGGTTTTATCGTCCTTTTTTCCCAGTCGTAAAACCGTTTCCAAAAAATAGACATGTGTGCCCGAATTGGTCTCGCGCGAGAGACGAACGATGGGTCTATCGTCGCCACCAACCGCGGACCAGTTGCTGATCTTGCCGCTGTAAATATCGGAGATCTGTTGCACCGTCAATTGGTTGACCGGATTCTCCGGATTGACGATCACAGCGATGGCATCGCGTGCGATGACGTGTTCTACAGGATCCACGCCATTGGCTTTCGCTTGATCCACCTCCTCCGGCTTGATCTGGCGGGAGGCATTGGCGATATCCACTGTTTTGTTAATCAGCGCAGCGATTCCTGTCCCGGATCCACCGCCGGTTACCGATATGCGAACATCCGGATGCTCGGCCTGGTACTTTTCTGCCCATGCCAGTGCGAGATTGACAATGGTATCCGAGCCTTTATTCTCGATGTAGGAGGCTTGGGAATTAGAAGAGTTTGGTTCAGAAGAGGACGAATTGCAGGAGGAAAGAATACAGACGAAAAGAAGAAGGAGGAAGAATGTTCGTTTCACTTCATAAATTATAAAGCATAAGTTTTTTCTAAAACGGTTTCTATAAATTTCTAGGAGTACCTAACATCAGAAACATTATGTCATTCCCCCGCAGGCCGTCTCGCCCCGGCGGGCTCCCAGCCCGAACGGGGAGCACCGTGGCGGTATGAACGACCGCAGGGCGTGAAGAATCTCGCCGCTACACGGCGGGGGCCCTTTGTCCTCTATCTTAGGCACTCCCAAATTTCTTCTACGGCAACTCATAGTAGAATGTGAGCATACCAAAGGGACGTTTAAATTCATCTTCAGGAGGATGTCCATGCCTAGCTTTTCGCTGCTTCCTAGCCAGACAAAATTCTTCGACTTATTTGAGCAGGCGAGTGATAATCTTTTAGAAGGCGCGCGTCTTCTACAGGATTTGCTTGATGATTATGTGGAGGTGGAGAAAAAGGTCACAACATTGACCGACATCGAAACCAAAGGGGATAGTATTGTCCACGAAGTCACGGATCTGGCGAACGTCTCCCTGATTGCACCGATTGATCACGAAGATACACAGCAATTGATTAGTGCTGTTGACGACGCCTTGGACGAAATTGAGTCAGTGGCTGTGCGGATCTCTATCTTCCAGATTGGACAGCCAACCAAATTAGCGCGTCAGTTGGGTGTACTTATCTATAAGTGTGCTAAGGAGGTGAACGCCATATTTCCGATGATGCGAAATCGTCGGCAATTGGACAAAATCCGCAGTCATATCGTTCGGATCAATGATATTGAACATGAGGCCGATCAGATCTTCTGGCAGGGCTTGAAGGAAGTATCTGCAAAGCGGGATGATGCATTTCATTTCATTATTTGGAAGGAAATTTACGAGCGTCTCGAATCGGTAACCGACCGCATGGAAGACATCGGTGATGTGCTGCAAAGAGTGCTGATTAAAAATGCCTAATAGCAGCATTCTCCTCGTCATTATCATCATTGGTATTGCGCTGGTTTTCGACTATGTAAATGGATTTCACGACGCGGCAAACTCCATAGCTACTGTCGTAACGACGCGTGTGCTGACACCAGGTCAGGCAGTGCTTTGGGCAGCTTTCTTTAACTTCGTGGCGGCTTTTACGTTTGGCACAGCGGTTGCCAAAACGATTGGCAGTGGGTTGATCGATGTATCCAAGGTGGATTCGATTGTCATTATGGCGGGATTATTTGGCGCAATTCTATGGGATCTTTATACATGGTACATTGGCTTGCCCACAAGTTCATCTCATGCGTTAATTGGCGGATACGCGGGTGCGGCAATCGTCAAAGCAGGGTTCAGTGTAATTATCGCCAAAGGCTGGACGAAGACGCTGGTGTTCATTGTGCTCTCTCCACTTATTGGTATGATTCTTGGCGCCTTGTTCATCGTTGCAATCTATTGGATATTCCGCAAAAAAACCCTTAAAGAGACAGATCGATTCTTTCGGCGCGGACAACTGCTTTCGGCTGCGGCATATAGCTTGGGTCACGGAACAAATGATGCCCAGAAAACCATGGGAATTATCGCGGGAGTCCTGTTTACCCATCCTTCTCTTCGACCGTTGGTCACTGCCCCAGACGGCTCTCTCTTCATCCCGTTTTGGATCGTAATCATGGCGCATACTGCAATCGGGCTGGGTACCTTGTCGGGCGGCTGGCGTATTATCCACACGCTAGGGTCTAAGATCACAAAGCTTAAACCAATGGGAGGCTTTGCAGCAGAACTAGCTGGCGCAGTGGCTCTTTTTACATCAACGCATTTTGGTATTCCCGTTTCGACCACGCACACGATTACGGGAGCCATCGTCGGTGTAGGTTCGATGCGCAGACTATCCGCTGTGCGCTGGAATGTAGCCGGACAAATCGTTTGGGCATGGATATTAACCATCCCTGCCGCGGCGATTATTGCCGCCGTGTTGTATTATCTTTTTAGTTGGATTCAAAAGTTAATTGGATAAAATGGCTGCTGTGAATGAGTCTCCCGTATTTTCCATTCAAGCCCTCGATTTTTATTACGGCGCATCAAAAGCCTTGTCGAACATCAATCTTGAAATCTTGCCGCGCCAAGTCACCGCCTTGATCGGTCCTTCCGGTTGCGGCAAATCCACCTTCTTGCGTTGTTTGAATCGGATGAACGATACGATCCTAGGTACCCATGTGGACGGCAAGATCCTTTTGAATGGGAAAAATATCTATGATGAAGATATGGATGTCGTGACGCTTCGACAACGCGTGGGAATGGTCTTCCAAAAGCCAAATCCGTTTCCGCAATCTATTTATGATAATGTGGCGTTTGGTCCACGTGTGATGGGCATGAATGTGAAGCTGGATGAGGTAGTCGAAAAGTCTCTGCGTGCCGCGGCATTATGGGAGGAGGTGAAGGATGATTTGCGCGCGGATGCCTTGGGCCTCTCGCTGGGTCAACAGCAGAGATTGTGTATTGCCCGCGTCGTCGCCGTCCAGCCGGAAGTAATTCTGATGGACGAGTCCACGTCTGCCCTCGACCCAATCGCCACATTGAAGATCGAAGAGCTGAACGCCGAGTTGAAAAAGGATTATACGATTGTGATCGTGACCCACAACATGCAACAGGCTGCCCGTGTATCAGAATCCACTGGACTGTTCTGGCTGGGAGAACTGGTGGAATTCTCCCCGACCAATTCGTTGTTTACCCGGCCCAAACAAGAATTGACCGAAGCGTACATTACGGGAAAGATGGGGTAACGTTTTCATCCGAATCATAGAAAGCAAAATCCGCCAGGACGGCGGATTTTTTGTTCTTATTTTTCCTGGTTTTGTTGCCGCCAGAACTCATCATCACTGGATTTGATTTCGGTCAGCTCGCCGGTGGCGATGAAAATCGTCCGTTCGCAGATATTTGTGACCCGGTCGGCAAATCGTTCCAGGTTATGAGCCACCCAGAGTAACCAATTAGCACGCTCTATAGTTTTAGGGTCAGCGATGATATACGTCATCAGTTCACGATAAATCTGGTTATAGAGCGCATCGACTTCGTCATCTTCCACAGGAATAGTCTTTGCTGTTTCCACGTCCTCATTGACAAATGCGGTCAGGGAGCGATGCAGCATATCCACACCCTTTTGCGCCATGCGCGGCACGTCGATCAGCGGCTTGAGCAGGGACGTTTCGCCCATCCGTATATTAATATTGGAGATGCCCTTGGCATAATCGCCCATGCGCTCCAGCTCGGAGATAATCTCCATCGTGGAAGCAAGCAGCCGCAGGTCATGTGCCATGGGCTGCTGGGTGGCGATCAACACCATCAAATGTCCCTCGATCTGGAAGCGCTTCTTGTTAATTTCCATATCTTCCAGGAATAACTTTTGGGCTGCCTTCACATCTCGTTTTTTCAGGGCGTCGACCGAATCCAGTAAAGCTTTCTCCACCATGCTGCCCAGAATCAAGACGTCGTCTTTGACTTGCTGGATTTCAGACTCAAACGTTTTGCGTACCATAACTACCTCTAGGTGATGTTTCATCATTATACTCACTAACCGAAACGTCCAGTAACATAATCTTCGGTACGTTTGTCCTTGGGATTGGTAAAGATGCGATTGGTGACATCATATTCGATCACCGTTCCAGAGCGCTCGCCGTTCCCGGTGAGCATCATCATAGCAGTGTAATCGGATGCCCGCGCCGCCTGTTGCATGTTATGCGTGACGATGACAATGGTATAGTCTTTTTTAAGTTCTTGCATGAGCTCTTCAATCTTAAGTGTGGCAATCGGGTCCAGCGCCGAGGCAGGTTCATCCATTAAGATAATTTCAGGCTTGATCGAGATCGCCCGCGCGATACACAGACGCTGCTGCTGCCCACCCGAAAGCGATAAGCCGGATTGGTGCAGCTTATCCTTGACCTCGTTCCACAAGGCGGCTTGTTCCAAAGAGCTTTCCACGAGTTCATCCATGTTGCCCTTGTAGCCATGGATGCGCGCCGTCCAGGCTATATTGTCATAAATTGATTTGGGGAATGGGTTGGGCTTCTGGAAAACCATCCCAATTCGGTAGCGGACCTCCACCGGATCCACGTCTCTGGCGTAAATATCTTCACCATTGTATAGGACGGTTCCCTGGATGGACGTTCCCGCGTAGAGTTCATTCATGCGGTTGAAGGCACGTAACAGGGTCGACTTGCCGCAGCCTGAGGGTCCGATAATGGCTGTGATCTTGTGTGGATCGATGTTCATATTGACATTCGTCACCGCCTTGAATGTGCCGTAATAGATGGCGAGGTCTCGGG
>DATHUN010000424.1:0-4101 GCA_035462205.1 Anaerolineales bacterium | reverse complement strand
CTAATTCAATAAGCAAAAGGCAATTTCTGTAACATATTCGTGTCTGGTCGGTCGAGCGATAAAATTTGGAATTGTTACCCAATTAATACATCCCATTCTCCCCTTGGTTATAATGGAAAGAATATATTTCCCGGCGAATTCTTCGAGCGGCCAACATTTTAGAGGTAGCCATGCAGCACAACACGATTCCGTTTTCGCAGCGCAAAGTGGATTGGATCTTTGTCGGCTTTTTCCTCATCAATCTTTTTTTCATCACCTATATCGTGGATATTGAGCAATTGATCATCCCTGATCCGGCTCATTTTCAGCAACCGGTCTGGCCGCCGGCCTCGATGGTCAAAATGATTCATAGTTATGGGAATTCTTTCGATCCATTGTTGATCGCCCGCCCACCGTGGTGGAAAATGACGATTTGGGTCGACTCATTACTTTATGGTCCATTTTATGCGCTGGCGACGTATGCCTTCATCAGAGGCAAGGATTGGATCCGTATCCCGGCGGTCTTCTATTCGGGGATGATGTTCATGGGTGTCACCGTGATTTTGGGCGAGGAGGTGGCCGGTCCGCATGCGACGCCGCACCTGCCTCTCGTTCTGGCGCTGAATCTGCCCTGGTTGCTGATACCGGTCTTTCTCACCCTCCGGCTGCGTGATGAACATCCGTTTGCGGGGGATAATACGAAGTGACCTTTTTAGAGCGTTATGGGAATTGGGCGATTGTCGCCGGCGCGTCGGAAGGACTGGGTGCGGAATACGCCAACGAGCTGGCTCGACGTGGTCTGAACTTGATCCTGATCGCCCGGCGGGAGGAGCTCCTGCAAACCCTGGCAAAACAGCTTTCGGAAAAATACAAAATCAGGGCAAAGCCTCTGGTCCTGGATCTATCTTTACCGGATGCCGCCGAGCAGGTCATCGAACGCACCATGGATTTTGATATCGGGCTCCTGGTCTATAACGCTGCGTACTCGGCCGTCGGTCCGTTGCTTGACCACACGATGGATGAGCATATGCTCGAGCTGCATACGAACATCCATACACCGTATAAGTTAGTCTATCTGCTTGGGCAGCATTTACTCCAGCGCGGACGCGGCGGAATTGTGCTCATGTCCTCCTTGAGCGCATTCCAGGGCTCGGCATATATCTCCACGTATGCCGCGACCAAGGCATTCAATATTGTGCTGGCAGAAAGCTTGTGGGAGGAATGGCGCTCACGCGGCGTGGACGTGCTGGTCTGCATCTCGGGCGCGGTCAAAACACCAAACTATGTTGCCAGCCAACCGCTGAAAACGGGTGGGCTGGGCGATATGACGCTGACTCCTAAAGAAGTGGTGAGCGAAGCCTTAGATGCCCTTGGCAAACAGCCGTACGTGATTCCCGGCCGGATGAATCGCCTCGCCAGTTTTGTGATGCGTTATCTACTACCGCGTAAGATAGCAATCAAGGTTATGGGGCGGACGCTCCGGGAAATGTACGTCAAGTGAATTGTTTGAATGTCCTTGGTGACTCCAAATTTCCGAGGTTCTAAACTCGGAAGTTTTATTAACTCATCCCAAGATGTCATCTTGAGCGAAGGATGTCGTACCTTGATCGTAGAGACTCTCCCCGGTGCCGACCAGCCGGGGCGGTGTCGGACGCGGCAAACGCTGCTTCACTTCGCCCCAATACCTTGGGGAAACGATATGCTACTTTTCACCCAGCGCCGCGATCTTGCCTGACCCTGCTCCGCTTTGATCGACGGATGGCTTGCCGTAATAGCGAATCGTACCGCTGCCATCCACGTGCACATTCAACTGATCTTGTACCCAAACTGTCACGTCAGCCGAACCTGGAACTTGGATATCTGCCAAAGTGCTTTCCAGGTCACCCGCCAGGTAATTCCCGGAGCCGCTGTAGGAAATAGTTTGTGAGTCAGTCTTGCCGTTGAGCTCGATGTTCCCAGAGCCCTTCGTATCGGTATGAATGGATTGTGCAGCAACCTGATCAATGGTGATATTTCCCGAGCCAAATAGGTCCATGGAAAGAGAATCAGACGTCAATCCTTTGAGATTGATGTTCCCCGACCCGAGCAATGAAATCGACATGGTCTTTCCTTGGATAGGTTCGACGTAAAAATTCCCGGAACCATGCAACGAAATCCTTTCCAGCTCTTTGACCGTAAGCCGGTAGATGATCTTTCTCGAGGGGTTGAGGTTCTGGTTCGGTTTGGTATCAAGCACTAGTTCACTACCTTTCACTTCTGATACCAGGAATGGCATGATATTGTCATCGGCTTCGATAGTGAGACTCTCGTGATCGCCCTGTGCGATGTAGACGTCGCCGCTGTTTGCAAGGACAATGCGATCGAAGTTGCTGACATCGACCGTCTGCTTGATGATATTTTCCGATCCCCGAATCGTTGAGGTGGATGAAATGGCTACGCAAGCCAGCGAGAGGGAAAGAAAGAGAACGCTCAGCAATCCAATTAGGTACGGTTTCATGTTTTGTCCTTTCCGTTGAATCACTCGTAGGCGAGTGTGTCTTTTATCGTCAATCGTGAAGCCTGTCGTGCGGGCAGGGCACTGGAGACGGCCGCGATCGCCAGGATGCCGATCAGCCAGGTCGATGCACCGCTCACGCCGTAGATATATGGTATGGGCGCCTGCAGGACAGCTTTACCAACGCCGACCACCAGTATGGAGGTCAGCGGAATCGCGAGCAGTAGAGCGACGAACCAGCTGATGAGTCCAATGGCGGCACCTTCGACGATCACGATCGTTTGAATATCCCAATTTGACGCACCGATGGCGCGCATCACGCCGATCTCACGCGTCCGCTCCAAGACGTTGATGCTCATCGTGCCCATCAAACCCAGTCCGCCTACAATGGCAATCAGGATTGCCATCACCAGCATGAAATAGGCAAGGATATCGGTGGTGGCTCTTTGCGATTGTGACCATTCCGTGCCAATCTGGCTAAACGTAATCGGAATGTTATTCGCTTTAAATGTTGACTCCAGTTGATTGCGAATTGCGGCCTGGGTGTCATGATCGTGTTTGTCGGTGAGCACGCGCAGGGAATATGCCTGGCCGGTGACGCCAATCAGACCGCTGTAATATCCATACGGGACATAAACCGGAGGCGGAGCACTATTCCCCGGCAGACGATAAATGCCGATGATCTGCCACTTCGTTTTTCGGTTGGCAATCTCTAGCGTGACCCAATCTCCAACTTTCAAATCGGGGCGCTGCGCCAATAGATGGTTACCGATCACTAGCGCATTTTCGTCGCCGGGTTGGATCCAGCGTCCGTTCGTGATGACCGGCTTGATGAGGCGTGAATCGGCGGGTGGAGCATTGAAGACGATATCTGTTCCTTTTTCGTCATTCTCGTCAGTGAACAGTTTTCCACCACCTCCCAGCCACCCCTCCGTGCTGACCACGCCAGGGACCATCCGGGCAATCGAGTTGACTTCCTCGAAGCGCTGGTAGCGGTCAAAGCTCAAATTGACATCTGCCAGGAAGTAGCCACCCACATTCTCAATCGTCAGATTGAACGAATCCCACAAATTCATCACGGCGATGAAGATGCCTCCACCAAGAACAAGAGATATCAAGGTCAGCGATAATCTTGCCCGGCGCCGGAATGCATTGCGGAAAGAAATGCGCACTGGACGTGGAAAGAATGCAGCCCGTTTGCTGACTTCACTTTTCTTATTCGGTTTTGCCGATATTCCACCAAGTCCGTAATTGGAGATCGCTTCCCGAACAGTGATGCCTACGCTGTTCAGGATGGGCAACAGGGCTGCTAACAACGGCACCAGGATGGCTACGATCGCCTGTTGCAGGATGACGCTGGCATCCACAACCATTGGACCTACGTCGAAATTTAGATACCTCGCCATGCCTTTGGCGATGCGATATGCAGAGGATTGCGACAAGGGCACGGAGATAGCAAATGCCAGCAGACCAAATGCCAGCACCAATACAATGTACATGGTGAGGATCTGTCCGGTATTGGCACCGATCGATTTCATGATGCCAATCTGCTTCACCTGTTGTGACATCAACGCCGTGATGCTGTTGACGATCAGCAGTGCACCCAGCAATACCGTCAGCCAACCGAG
>DATHUN010000423.1:0-26117 GCA_035462205.1 Anaerolineales bacterium | reverse complement strand
TGGCGCGACCTTTCGTTGAGTCATGTCATTGCGAGCCCCGAACGACAGCGATGGGGCGAAGCGTTCTCCTGTTTCGTAGGATGATCTTATCGGGCACGATTCGCCTTTTAATCGGAAATTGCTTCGTCAGCCTCCGCCCTCCTCGCAATGACAGAATCTAAACTCTCCAATACTCTCCTCCACCACCTTCGCGTTGCATTAACCCGTAGCCGACGAGTTCCCGGCGCAGGGTGGCAGTGTCATCGTGATAGCCTGAAAGGATTTCGTTGATCTGCTTTTCACTGTATCGTTTGCCAGCATCAAACGCCTGGACGACATAGCGCAGGATTGCTTCTAGCTTTTTGCGCTGCGCGGGAAGGGTTTTCAGACTACCATCTCGCCTTGTATAATCACGGATCACTTTCTTATCATAGGCATCCGCGTCCACTTCCGCAGCGACGTTGGACAGCTCACCCTGCGTGAACATGGTCCGCGCTTTTTCCTGCAACACGGATTGATCCAATTGATAGACGTTGTAATAACTTTCCGAACGCGCCCGTACAAGACCGGCATCCGACAGACGTGCCAGATGGTGCGAGACGGTGGATGGTTTGATCTGCAATAGCTCGGCAAGCTCCTCCACGCTATAAGATTTTTCCGCCAGTAGACCGACGATCTTGAGCCGGTTGGAATCGGCGAGTGCCTTGAAGAAGGTAACCAGTTCCTCGCTCATTCTGTCTCCTTTCGCACTCGCCAGTAACGCGTTCCATCACCTTCGCGTGCCATAAAACCCTCGTCTACGAGGTAGCGGCGCAATGCAGCGGTATCCAAATGGAAGCGGTGCAGGATAGTGTTGACTTCCTTCTCGGTGTAGTTCGTATCATAGGCGAACGCATCCACGATGAAATTGAGCAGGATGAGGAGTTTGTTTCCTCGGGGAGGAATCTGCTTGAGGGTTCCATCCGCGTTAAGGTAGTTCTTCAATACCTTGCGGGCATCCTCCGGCTTTTCGTCGCTGATTTCAAATTTTTGTCGTTTGCCTTCGAACTGTCCACGTGCATAAGATTGGATCCTCTTCTCGTCAAGATCGTACAATCCATCTTTTTCATGCACAATACCGACCTCCTCGAGGAACTCTAGATGGTTGAATACATCTCGTGTGGGAAGGTGCAGTTGCTCGGCGATATCGGACTGGCTCGCTTTCCCGCGCACCAACACGCCAACGATCCGCAAACGATCTGCGGATGCCAGTGCCTTGACAAAGGACAGAATTTCAGGGCCATCGTTCATTTCTACTCTTTTCTATTTATTTCGATACTCATCGAATTAAATTTTAATCTAATTTTTGCTTTTGTCAAGGTTGGGTCATAAGATGAATGACTGGCTAAGAACGAAGAGGAATCAATCAGGTATAATTTCTCTGTAAGAGCCGATCCGATTCCCAATCTGGAGGTGTCTAGTGGATCTCTCGAAGCACGCATTCTTTGAGGGAAAAATCGTCCCGCTTGCGGACGCAAAAATTAGTATCGCAACTCATGGATTTTTATATGGTACAGCCGTATTCGGTGGTATGAGAGCCTATTGGAACGAAGAGAAGAAACATCTCTTCGTTTTTCGTCCCTATGATCATTTTCGGCGTTTATTGCATTCGGCGCGAATGCTCGCCATGCAGACGAACTATGATGAAGAAAGCTTGATCCAGTTGGCGCTCGATCTTCTCCGCACCGATAACTGGCAGCAGGATATTTACATGCGTCCCACTTTTTATAAGGCGGACCTGGGCATCGGTGTGAAATTGCACGATTTGAAAGATGAGTTCTGTATGTTTGTAATGGCGTATCTGCCTTACGTCAAGAATGATACCAACGCCCACGTGACGATCTCGTCCTGGAAGCGCGTGGACGATAACGTCATTCCGGCACGCGGCAAGGTGGCGGGCGCGTATGCAAACTCGGCTCTGATCAAAACGGACGCCAACCGCGCCGGCTTTGATGAGGCATTAGTGCTCGATAATAACGGCCATATCTCGGAAGGCTCTGCAATGAATATTTTTATGGTGCGTGACGGAGTGCTTGTCACGCCACCGGTGACGGATAACATCCTTGAGGGAATCACGCGTCGCTCGGTAATCGAGCTGGCGCGCAATGAGTTAGGAATGACCGTCGTCGAACGTTCGATTGACCGCACCGAAACATTCATCTGCGAGGAAATGTTCATGACCGGCACTGCCGCGCAAATCACCGCCGTGACCAAGATCGATCATCGCCCTGTCGGTATGGGGGCGATGGGTCCCATAACGACCAAGCTGCGAACAATGTATGAGGATATATTACGGGGGAAAAATAAGAAATATGAACACTGGAATCTTGCTGTATAAACCACGTAGGGACCGACAGCTGCCGGTCCCTGCGTGGTTAATCCATATATTTATCTATTTTTCTTGAACCGCACCAGAACCAGATTCTTGGAACAATCACTCGACGTGGTGATATACACCGGGTCTGAGAGGGGAATGTTTTGCAAATCCACCAATTGCACATAAAGCGTTTTGTTGGTGGCAATCGGGGCACTTCCCAGCACAAATTCAAAACCGGATTGGCCGTATTCCTTATTGATGCCTGTGACTGTCTGTTGTTCGATGGTGCTGCCATTCAATGTACCGCGCAACACAACCACAGTTCCGACGATTTGACTGCCATTGGAATCGACAACAGTGCCACCGATGCCTGCCCAATTGCAAGCCAGGTCGGGATGAATGACTGTGCTTTCCACTTGTTGCGTGGTGGCACTGAATGGTGCCTTCGGCGTGCTGGTCGGCTTCGGTGTTTTGGTCGGTGGGACGAGGGAGAATGGCGTATTCGTAAAGAATGGCGTGAATGTTGGGCGCGGCGTGTTACTGGGGGTGAGTTGCAACGTGGGACTCGCTGTCCACGTGGCTTGGAGCTGAATGGGCGTTGTGGTCGCGGTGGGAAGTCGCGGACCGCGTCCTCCCGGGGGAAGAAAGTTGAATGAAGATCCCGGATTAAGGAAGATCATCACGAAATAGGCGGCGATACACGCAGTCAAGACTAATACAAGGATGGAAAGGATATCCCATAGTTGGTTGGAACTAGTGCGTCGCTGTGATCTTGTTCCATCGAAGTCGAAATCGTCGCTCATCTATGTTGCTCCATTATAAGTTCTTAGGATGTAACAGGTATCTCGTTAAGGGGGCGCAAGGACAATATGTGCCTGCTGGCGTTGTTGCTCGATCCAGCTTTTGAGCGCAAGGTCCTGCAAGACAAGCAGTGCATCGGGGGAAAGCGGTCGTTCTTCATGCGCGAGAACCTTGATGATATGAAACCCGGCATTCGTCGCGATCACTTCACTGTGTTCACCAACAGGCAGGAGAAATGCAGCATCTTCGACGTTTTTATCAAGCAGGTAACCTCTCGGCACCCATCCCAGGTCACCGCGTGTCAGGGGATCTGCCCGTAGTGCAAGCTCATCGAAATCAGCGCCGCCATTTAACTGGCGCAGGAAGCTTTGTGCCTTATCTTCATTATAGAGCAGAATTTGCTGGACGTGTACCTGCTCGACGGTACTAGGCACCTCGGCAACGATTTTGTCACGCATCCAAGCGGATTCAGCAGCGCGCCGTAAGGCGGACCGAAAGGTCTGCTCACTGTATCCGTGATCTGACTCCCACCTGGACAGGTTGTCTGCTCCCCCAATTTGCGCAGTGAGAGTATCAATGCGTGCCTGCAAACCGGCATCATCGAGCGTGAATGCATTCGCGTGGGCACCCTGGGCAAGGAGTAGTTGGGCGGTCAGGTCTTCGATCACGGCACTTGTGGCATCGGCGGAGGCGATTGCTTTTCCGAGTGCTTCCTGTGCTTTTGTATAACGCGCCACTTCCGCATCGAATTCCACCATAGTGATGCCCTCTCCGTTCACGGCCAACGCTAAGGGTTCAGGAGTGGCAGTTGGAGGCGCAGGCGTGAACGTTGCCGTTGGAGTGAAAGTCGGTTCGGGCTTAACAAGAGGGGCACACGCGCAGAGTCCGAGTGCGCTCACAAGCATCAACAATATCTGAATGAAGGCGCGTTGGGAAAACATCGCCCCAAATTATACGTTAAAAAATGTAGGGACGGGCAGGCGCCCGTCCCTACAGAATTGAAACGGATTAATAATCCATTCCGCCCATGCCACCCGGAGGCATGGCAGGAGCCTTTTCCTTCTCAGGCATGTCGGTGATGAGTACGTCGGTGGTGAGGATCATGATTGCAATCGATGCGGCATTTTCGAGCGCACCGCGCACCACTTTGACGGGGTCGATCACACCGGCGGCGATCATGTCGGTGTATTCATCGGTCAAAACGTTGTAACCGATGTTCTTGTTCTTCTTCTCGATCGCTGTACGGCGGACGGTGTCGATAATGACGGAGCCGTCCTGGCCGGCGTTCGCGGCAAGTTTGCGGATCGGGGCTTCCAGCGCCTTCTTGACAATGTTGATACCAACTTTGGTCTCTTCATTGTCATCGCCGTCGACGTTCTTCAGAAGCTTGTCGAGCTTGGTGGCGGCATTGATGAGGGAAATCTCACCACCGGGGACGATGCCTTCTTCGACAGCTGCGCGAGCCGCGGAGAGGGCGTCTTCGACGCGGTGCTTCTTTTCTTTCATTTCAGTCTCGGTCGCGGCACCCACACGGATGATCGCAACGCCACCACTTAACTTAGCGAGACGTTCCTGAAGTTTTTCCTTATCGTAATCGCTGGTGCTCTTGTCGATCTCAGCGCGGATTTCGCGGATGCGGCCTTCGATATCACCCTTCTTGCCTTTACCGCCAATGATGGTGGTATTCTCTTTATCGGAGACAACCTTCTCGGCGCGACCAAGATCCTGAAGTGTAGCGGTCTCAAGCTTTCGACCTGTCTCTTCGGCGATCACGGTTCCACCGGTGAGAATGGCAATATCATTCAACATCGCTTTGCGGCGATCGCCAAAGCCAGGGGCTTTGACAGCAAGCACATTCAACATGCCACGCAGTTTATTGAGGACGAGGGTCGCAAGAGCTTCGCCATCGATATCTTCGGCGATGATGACGAGCTCGCGCTTCCCAATCTGGACGAGCTTCTCCAGAATAGGGACGATATCCTGCGCTGCAGAAATTTTCTTTTCATTGATCAAGATGTACGGCTCATTGATGACCGCTTCCATCTTGTCGGTGCTGGTGATGAAATAGGCCGAGAGGTAACCACGGTCGAACTGCATACCTTCCACAAATTCCTGCTCGAACTGCATGGACTTGGATTCTTCGACGGTGATGACTCCGTCTTTGCCGACCTTGTCCATAACATCGGCGATCAAGCCGCCGATCTCAGCGTCTGCGGCGGAGTTGGTCGCGACCGAGGCGATCTCTTCCTTGGTATCGATCTTGACAGCCATCTTGCGGAGTTCTTCCACGACGGTGCCAGTCGCCTGCAAAATTCCGTGCTTGAGCAGCATCGGGTTGTAGCCAGCTTCAAGAGCCTTAAGACCTTCGTTGACGATCGCATGAGCCAGAACCGTGGATGTAGTGGTTCCATCGCCGGCGATGTCATTGGTTTTGGATGCCGCTTCCTTGAGCAGCTGGGCACCCATGTTCTCAAATGGATCTTCGAGCTCGATTTCTTTCGCGACGGAAACGCCGTCGTGCGTCACGGTGGGGGAGCCGAACTTGCGGTCAACCGCCACATTGCGTCCCTTGGGACCGAGGGTTGCGCTCACCGCGTTTGCAACCATGTTCATACCGTTCTTTAGTTTGCGGCGGGCGTCTTCTGAAAATACAAGTTGTTTAGCAGTCATTTTACATTCCTCCAGATTAGCCTTCGACCACGGCTAGAATATCGCTTTCGCGCAGGATAAGCACTTTCTTGCCATCCATCTTTATTTCGGTACCGGAATATTTTGCGTACAACACCCGGTCTCCCACACTAACTTCCATCGCGATGCGCTTTCCAGCTTCATCACGTTCGCCCGGCCCCGCAGCCAGGATTTTGCCTTCCTGCGGTTTTTCCTTCGCGGTTTCGGGAAGAATGATTCCGCCAGCGGTCATTTCCTCCTGCTCGATCGGTTCCACGATCACGCGTCCGCCAAGGGGTTTCAGCTTCATCTTGCTTGCCATTGTTCGACCTCCTAATTGGGTTTGATTATTGGGATTGAATTTGGAATAATCATGAAATTAGCACTCAGTAAGCTCGAGTGCTAATCTATGATACCGAAACCAGTTGACCAAGTCAAGAGGAAAGTTTCGATTCTTATAATCTTCTGATACAAGATTACCAGGGTTAGGGGGCAGGTGTAGGAGTCACGGTCAGTTGAGCAATCAATGTTTGTACTGCGTCCACGGTGACGTTTGGTACCGCCGTCTCCGTTATTTCCGGTGTGACTTCCAGGCTGGGATTGCCAGTGCTGTTCAGCGAGGCGCAGATCTCTTCCCCTGCTTCCACGATGCTGATGATGGTATCGCGTCCATCTGCATAATCATCTGGATTAGCTTTCAATTCATCACGGACTTCCTGCATCACCTGCATCGCTTCGGGGCATTTGTTTTCTTTCGGGCGGCTCAAGGCGGCCAGGACCGATCCGTAGGTGTAATAGTATACGATCGTATTCGGCTCAATCGCCAGTCCCTGAACAGTCACCGGGTTTTCATCGAGATCCGGGAAGCAGCGCTCTAATCCACGCCCGATACAGGAATCCTCGCCCGAACAGCCGCGAATCGCGCATTTGAGAGCATAGATCGAGCCCTCATAGTTTCGGGAGCGGAAGTAAATGATTCCCAGTTGCCCGTAAATATCCGCATTGGTTGGTTCATAGCTTAAGGCAGTCTGAACATTGCGCGCCGCAATGAAGAACTCACCCAATTGGGAATAGGTGCGTGCAATCGAAAGGTGCGGGCCTGGGTCGTTCACGCCGATCTGCTTGTTGATCTTCGCTGCCTTATCGAAATAATCCAACGACTGCTTATATACTGGAAGCGCTGCCTCATCGCCCTGACGGCTTTGGACGGCAAATGCGAGCCGACGGTAATTCGCACCAATACGAAGGTAAAGGAACGTCATATTGGGCTGGATGAGAATCGCTTTCTCGTATTCCGCAATTGCCAGGTTATATTGGCCAAGCGTTTCTAATACATAAGCATTGACGCGATACACGTCCATGTATTGGCTCGCATCCGGGCGTTCCAGCGCCTGCTTCATAATAATCTCGGCCTGATTCCATTTTTGCTGATCCACCAGGATCTCGGCATAGTATGCCAGCGCCAGCGTATTGGTATTATCCAGTTGCTGAGCGATCAACGCTTCCTGTTCGGCTTGCTGTAAATAGCCCTGTACTTCTTCATTGGTATGGAAGAACGAATTGGCATTCCAGTCCAATGTAAAGGCATAGATCGCATGTGCAGTACTATCTTCGGGAGCGAGCTCGGTAGCTTTCTTCGCCGATTCAAGTGCCTCCTGCAAACGTTGCTTTTTCTCAGGATTGGTGATCAGGAAGGTAGAAGAGTACGTTTGGATGCGCGCCAACTCCGCCCACGTTTTGGCATCATTTGGATTCATCTTGAGCGCTTCCTGGTAAGCGGTGATCGCGGCGGCAAGGTTCCCTGCCTGGAAGTTGGCATCGCCCTCCTCCAAATAAGATTGAATGGCGCGCGTTGGAACGGGCGTAGCCTCAAACAAAGGCTTGATATCGCCTTTGTTGACCTGCTGCAGAATCCAGACACCTCCAAGCAGCATCACAACCCAGAGGAACATCCGGTAAATATTCGATTGGGGTCTGCGGTTGAATAACGGACGACGGGGACTTACATTCATGGTGTGGCGGTCTCTTCCGGTGTTGCAACTTCTGGTGTTGCAGTACTCTCTTCTTCCGTTGGTGCGGGCGTATCCGTATCTACCACCGGATGATTGAGATTCTCTTCGCAAACCTTGATAATCTCTTCTGCCGCAGCGCTGGCATTTTCATCATTGGAAAGATTTGCTAGCAATGTTTGCGACATCTTCAATGCATCCCCACACTGATTTATGCGCGCCATGGCAAGCCCGTAGGTATAATAAAATTCGGCAACCCTTGTGTCATTGCTTAACGGCAATCCTTGAATCGGCAGACCATTTTCCGCCCGGCCGCCATTGATCGCCAGGCTAAGCTGCTCCACAGCTTTCGGATAAAAATAATTGCGGTAGTACATGACGCCATAATTCCCGCGCAGGCGTGGATCGGTTGGTTTATCTTTTACAGCCGTCTCTGCATACTGCAATGCCTTCTCGTATTCACCTTGCGTAGCGTAAGTGCGTGAGATCAAATAATCCGGTTGCGGATCCGTCGGGTTCAAGGTATTGGCAATCGTATATTCATTGATCGCCTCTTCATACACGAGCAGGGATCGCAAATTATTTCCTAGTTCGATATGAAGCAAAGCAATATTTTTGTTGATCTTGATCGCTTCTTTGTATTCTGCCACCGCTAATTCATAGTTATTCCCTTCACTACCGGTCGCCGAAAGAATGTAAGCACGTGCACGATGTGTTTCCAGCAGGTTTGGATTTAGCGCATAAGCAACCCGAGACTCTTCGGCTGCCTTGTCGTAATTTTCAAATACGCCCGAGTCCACCAGGATCTCGGCGTAATAAGCGTGGGCGATGGCATTGTGATCATCATAGCGCAGTGCTTCCTCGATCGCATCCAGTGCCTTGGCATTATTTTCCTCTCCCCCCTGGAAATCCAGCGCCCAGGCGCGCACCGCGTACGCCATCGAATTCTCGGGGCTCAGCAGGATGGCATTTTCCGCGTTGGCTTGTGCCTCCTTCGGATATCCCGCAAATACCTGTGCACGCGCTAAGGCAATATACAGGGTGGGGTCCTGAGGGGAAGCTTTGATCGCCGCTTTATACGCCTCAATGGATTGGAGCAGTTTTCCCTCGTCAAAAAGCGATTCAGCATCCGTTTTAAGTGATTCGGGTGAACGCGTTGGCGTTGGCGTCGCCTCGAACGGGTTAGGTTGTGCAGGCAAATACACCTGGTCAAAGTAATAGCCAAAGAGCAAAACCAAGCCAAACACCGTCCAACCAAATAAATTAGGACGTCTACGGCGACGGGTCATACTCCACTTGCTGCTGCGGGGTAAGTACATAGTAAATTTATATTACCATTCGCCGCAAAGCCATGCAAGCTACGCCTTAATTTGTCTCTTATCTAGTGTCTTATGCTACAATCTTGTCATGCAATTTGAGGTTTTTACTCTTCTGCCCGAAGTTTTTCCACCCTACCTCGAATCCAGCATCCTACAGCGCGCCCGGCAGCGGGGATTGATTGACGTGCGCGTACACAACATCCGTGATTACACACATGACAAACATCACACCACCGACGATACTCCTTATGGAGGCGGCGGGGGAATGGTGATGAAACCGGAGCCGGTCTTCGAAGCGGTCGAGTCGATTTTGGGATTGGATTCCAGTCACGCGCAGCCGCCAGCTATTCCCGTCATCTTACTGGATCCGCAGGGACGCGTCTTCCACCAGCGGATCGCCGAGGAGTTAGCGCGTCACGAACGGATTGCGCTGCTCTGCGGTCGCTACGAGGGCGTAGATGAGCGCATCCGGGAGCATCTTGTCACCGATGAAATTTCGATCGGCGATTATGTGTTGACAGGCGGTGAGCTTCCGGCGCTGATTCTCATCGATGCGGTTTCGCGTCTGATCCCCGGCGTGCTCGGTGACCCAACTGGCGCCGAAGATGACTCGCATTCGATGGGCCTGCTGGAATATCCACATTACACCAAGCCGTCTGAATACAGAGGCTGGAAGGTGCCCGACGTCCTCCTCTCAGGCGACCACGCCAAGATCGAAAAATGGCGCCGCGAACAGGCATTGACCCGGACGTTTCACAGACGCCCGGATATGATTGAAAAAGCAGAACTTAGTGAGCTGGATAAAAAGTTCATAAGCGATCTAAAGTGACAGTCACTTCTGTTCCGGCGAAGAAGCCAAAGAGTTAATAACCTAATTATTGTGTTTTTATGGATTTCTGCTTATCAAAATGCCTTCCCACCTAATTCGAGTGGGAAGGCATTGATCTTCTTTATTATGACTTATTCAGTTTCATCCTCTTCATAAGAGGCAGGTTCAAAATAGACATCTACTATCACTTCCTGTCCTTTGTACTTGCCCTCAAGGGTGACATTAGGCTGACCACCTGGTTCAAAACCGAACATCACTTCATCCACTTCATCGAAGGCATTTTGAGCCGCCAAGATATCGAAGCTATTAACTCTAACAAAAACGATCTCTCCATCGAGCGGACCCGCTTCTTCAATTTCAATTAATGCTGGATAAAATTCGATTAGATCAACACCCCACGAATTATCCTCTGCTTTCGAGTAATACCATTCAATATAGGCGGGACCCTGAAATTCAATTGTGGAAGCAATTGCTTCGCCAAGTTCTTCTACCCATTCTGGTGTCTTTTCGTCCTCTGACATTTAGAATATCTCCTATTGCAAATTATAGCAGGGCTGGAATCAATCGGTCACAACCTGCCTCTCGGCTATTTGAGTGCTTTGCCCCGTGAGCTTCTTTCTATTCAATCCATGGTTTCGGCTGCTGCTTTTGGATGCCTGTCTTGTCGAATGGTTGAACTAATTGTATACTTATCGGCGGAAAGCAATTTGCAAAAGATTCCATCTGGTAGACAACGAGGAAATTAATGAAGAAACTGCATATTATGCTTGCAGTATTCCTGATTATTACGATGCTGCCAGCCTGTCGCCCGAAAGCACTTGATTGCGCTAGCCAGGAGGCGTTTTGTGTAGGACTAGTAACTGATATTGGCAAGATTAACGATCGATCTTTCAATCAATCTGCCTGGAAGGGTGTTCAACAAGCGGCAAATGAATTGGGGGCAACCGTTAACTATATTGAGACCGTGGATCGAAAAGATCATGCCAAAAATATTGCGGTATTCGGCGATGCTGGCTACGACGTGATCGTTACTGTCGGTTTCGAACTTAGCGATGCGACGATTGAAGCAGCGGCAATCTATCCGAACACTAATTTTATCGGTATCGATCAACCCCAAACAGAAGCAATCCAAAACGTCGCCGGGTTAATTTTCCCGGAAGATCAAGCGGGCTTTTTAGTCGGGGCGCTCGCAGCAATGATGAGCAATACTCACAAGATCGGGGCTGTTTGCGGCCCCGATTCGATTCCTGCGGTTTGGCGCTTTGGTGAAGGCTACAAAGCTGGCGCCGTCTACGCCGATGGCATCCGGGAGACTACCACCGAAGTGCTCTTGGTATATCACAACGATGTTGATTTCAATACGGCTTTTGTAGATCCCGAATGGGGTACGGCGACTGCCAAGTCCCTGATTGATGAGGGTGCATACGTGATCTTCGGCTGCGGTGGTGTCACCGGCAACGCTGCTGCCATTGCTGCCGCACAGACCGGCGCGTATGCGATCGGTGTCGACACCGATCAATATCTGACCCTGCCCGAAGCGGCTCCTCGCATGCTCTCGAGTGCGATGAAGCTTATTACGCCAGGTGTATTTGACCTGATCAAGTTAGCGAATGAAGGAAAATTTCCGGTTGGTAATTATGCGGGAGATGCAGGATATGCGCCCTATCATGACGTGGACAGCGAAGTGCCCGCGGATGTGAAGGCGGAAATGGAAAAGATCTACGCCGGCTTATTGGATGGTTCCATCCTAACCAATGTTCCCGCTGAAAAACCATAAACTTAGGATGTCACGGATCAATAATAATGCCACCGTTTTTGTTTCAGTTTTCACATTGTTGATATAATTCTCTTGAGTAAAAAGTACCATGCATTACTGGAGAGTCCTACGCTGTTCTTCAGTCACAGCAAGCGATCGGTAATCCACAGAGGAGGTGCGTCGAACGAAATTCCCTTGCCCCAAAGTTCAATAAATTAAGTTTCATTTTCAACGAGGAGAAGAATACATGAAAAAGCTGTACACTGTGATGGCGTTGATCGTTGCCGCTTTGCTCGTTCTCTCTGCTTGCGGTGGAGCTGCCCCCGCTGCTACGCAAGCTCCTACCCAAGCACCTGCAAAGGCGCTGAAAATCGGTGTCGTGACCGATGTTGGCCAGCTGGAAGATAAATCCTTCAACCAGGCATCTTATGAAGGGGCCAAGGCTGCTGCTGACAAACTTGGCGCTACCTTTGATGTAATCGTGACCCAGAACATTTCCGATTACAAGCAGAACATCCAAACCTTTGTCGACCAGGGCTTCGATGTGATCGTCACCGTTGGTTTCTTGATCGGTACGGACACGACCAATGCTGCGAAAGCAAATCCGAATGTAAAATTTATCGGTGTGGATCAAGGCATCTGTGTCGACGAACAAGGTGCACCAGACCCGACATTTGGATGCAAAGGTGATGCCGCCAAACTGCTCCCGAACTATCAGGGAATTGTGTTTGCAGAAGAACAGGCTGGTTATTTGGCGGGTATTGTCGCCGCGAGCCTCTCGCAGAGCGGAACCATCGGCGCCGTCGGTGGAACCAATGTTCCGGCCGTGGTTGCTTACAACGCCGGCTACGTCCAAGGCGCGCAATCAGTCAATCCCGATATCAAGACCCTCTATCAAGAGACCAATCCAGATCCGTCAAAGGGCTTTAACGATCCTGCGACTGGTAAAGCGATTGCTCAACAGTTCATCGGCCAGGGCGCGGACGTGTTGTTCCAGATCGCTGGCCTCACCGGTCAGGGCGTGCTCGAAGCCGCTTGTGATGCTGGCATCTATGGCATCGGCGTAGATGTGGATCAGGTCGAGACGCTGCCCAATCTGTCGAAGTGTATCGTCACCAGTGCCGAGAAGAAGCTCAAGGATACCGTCCAGGCAGTGGTCGAGAGCGTTGCCGCTGGCAACTTCAAGGCTGGCACAGTCTCCTATAATGCAGCCTCCACTCCACCTGCCATTGGTCTTGCTCCGTTCCACGATTTCCAAGACAAGATCACATCTGATATTCAGGCTAAGCTCGACGACGCCACGAAAAAGATGGCGAGTGGCGAACTCAAACCGGCACGAACTTTGCCCTAGTTCTCCATCTGCAGTTTGTATTGATGAGAGGCGGCCGGCTCCGCTGGTCGCCTCTCTCTTCTAATCAGACCCTTTACCAAGGACTCACCATGAGCGTTGAACAACCTTCCCCTCCGCGACTCCAGATGAGAGGAATTACCAAGCGTTATCCGGGTGTCGTAGCCAATAACAAAATCGATCTGGATATAAAAGCCGGGGAAATCCATGCGCTGCTCGGGGAAAACGGCGCAGGCAAGACGACGCTCATGAACATCCTTTTTGGACTGGCTCGCCCGGATGAGGGCGAGATTCTTTTAGATGGGCAACCCGTCCAAATTGCTGATCCCGCGGATGCAATCGCGCGTGGGATCGGAATGGTTCACCAACACTTCATGCTCATCCCCGTGCTGACGGTGGCGGAGAACATCCTGCTGGGCGCCGAGACGATGGCGAACTCGATCTTCCTCGACCGGCGCGAGGCGCGGCGGCGAATCCTCGATCTTGGCAAACGATTCGGCTTTGAGATCGATCCGGATGCGAAAGTGGAGAGCCTCTCGGTGGGTTGGCAACAGCGAGTGGAAATCCTCAAAGCACTGTACCGCCAGGCACGCATCCTTGTACTTGATGAGCCAACCGCGGTCCTCACGCCACAAGAGACGGTGGAAATTTTTGCTGTCTTGCGACGGCTCGCGGCCGAGGGGCAAAGCATTATCTTCATCAGCCATAAACTCTATGAGGTGTTGGAAATCGCCGACCGGATCACGGTAATCCGCCGGGGCGAGGTGGTTGGCTCGCGTCTCCCTTCGGAGACCGATGAAGATGATTTGGCAGAGCTCATGGTCGGTCGCGAAGTTCAGTTGGCGGTCGATCGTGGAGTATCCCACCCGGCAGAGCCGGTGCTTACGGTCGAGAATCTAAGAGTCAAGTCGGACCGTGGCGGCCAGGACGCCGTGAAAGGCGTCAACTTTGATGTACGGGCTGGTGAGATTTTGGGCATCGCCGGAGTTGCGGGGAACGGTCAGGATGAGTTGGTGGAGGCAATCACGGGCCTTCGACGTGCCTCAAGCGGCAGCATCCAGCTGGCGGGGCAGAATGTCACCGGTTGGACCGTCCGCCAACGACGCGAGCATGGTCTGGGATATGTTCCCGGGGACCGGCAAAAATATGGTCTGATATTGGGTTTCCCTATTTCGGACAATCTGATTCTCACACAATACTATAGTCGCCCTTTCTCAAGAGGTGTTCAGAGAGAAGATGCGGCGATCGAAAAATGGTCTCGAGAAAAAATCAAAGAATTCGATATCCGCACGCCTTCTTGGACGGCATCGGCTGGTACACTCTCAGGTGGAAATCAACAAAAAGTCATTGTGGCGCGCGAGTTCAGCCGTGACCTGCAGCTGCTCGTCCTCGATCAGCCCACGCGCGGACTCGACGTGGGCAGTATTGAGTTCATCCACAAGCAGGCAGTCCGCAAACGGAATGCTGGCACGGGTATCTTGCTTGTGTCCGCCGAACTGGATGAGATTCTCGAGCTCTCCGACCGCATCGCAGTTATGTATCGCGGCGAGATTGTAGCGCTTGTCGAAGGACGACCCACCGCTAACAAAGAGGAGATCGGTCTCTTGATGGCGACAGGTGGTCGCATACCGATCGAAAAAGCAACGACAGATATGTCCGCTGACACGAAGACAGCCTCAGATACGACCGACAAAGGAGCCACCTCATGAAAGCACGCCTCAAATCGTACGCGGGTTTCATGACTGTGCCCGCGCTTTCCATTTTGCTTGCCCTGCTGGTGGCATCCATTCTTATTGTTGCCTCGGGTCTGATCGGTCCTGAAAAGAAAGTCGATTTGCTGCTTCCCCTGGTGGCCTATCGCAGCTTACTTGTAGGCGCGTTTGGTAGCTTTCGAGGCATTGCGAACATGATTGTCGCTGCGGCGCCACTTATGTTGACGGGCCTCGCGGTGGGAGTTGGCTTGAAGGCGGGATTATTTAATATCGGTGCAACGGGTCAAGTTTTACTGGGTGGCTTCAGCGCTGCATTGGTGGGAGTGCTTGTTGCCGGCGCGCCGCCTTTGCTTGCGATCACTCTCGCTTTGTTTGGCGGCATGTTGGCCGGTGCATTCGCTGGTTTCATTCCTGGGTTTCTGAAGGCGTTTACCGGTGCTCACGAAGTGGTCACCACCATCATGCTCAACGCCATCATACAATTGACGATTTCGGGCTTGGTGAATGATGTTTTTCGCGCCCCCGGTTTCAGCTTTGCTCGAACTGCACCCGTGGGACATGCCGAGCTGACCGGTGTGGGTGGTACGACGCTTCATCTTGGCGTACTCTTTGCATTGATCTGTATACCGCTTAGCTACTGGCTTTTATGGCGAACGACCATCGGATTTGAGATCCGTGCCGTGGGTGCCAACCCGACCGCGGCGCTGTATGCCGGAATGAAACCGCGCCGTATGATGATCCTGACCATGTCGCTGTGTGGCGCCTTTGCTGGTCTGGCGGGCGCGATCGAAGTCCTGCGACTGGGATATTATCCGGCAGTTTTCGGGTCCAGCATTGGCTTTGACGGCATCACGGTTGCTCTTCTGGGTCAGGCGAGTCCGATCGGCATCATGTTCTCGGCAATCCTGCTGGGAGCCATGCGAGCCGGCGCTCCACTCATGCAGATTCAGGCGCGCGTGCCTGTGGAGATCATCGATGTGATTCAGGGTGTCATCCTGATCTTCCTGGCCGCTGAGATTGTTGTGCGCCGCATTTTCCGTCTTCGCGCTACAGGTCAGGGCGTCGGCGAACTGCAGACAATTACCCGTACGTATGGGGAAAAGGTGACTGGCTGATGGACGCCCTGCTTGATATCCCGTTCATCGGATTTATTTTGCAGTTCATCGTTTACTTGGTCCATGTGATTGTGAATGGACATATTGCTCCCATTATCCTGGGACTTGCCACGCCTATTGCATTGGGCGCCCTGTGTGGTGTGATGAATGAACGCAGCGGCGTTGTGAATATTGGTATTGAGGGGATGATGTTATTTTCTGCGTATGTAGCCTTCATGACTGCGCTTGTCGTTCATCAGGCATTCCCTGCCCCACCCAGCGCTTTCTTCGGGGCCACGCCAGCTTTGCTCTCAGGAGTGATCGCGGCGATCGCGGCTGGGTTGCTTATTTCCCTTTTGCATGCCTGGTTGTCTATTAGCGTTCGGGCGGACCAAATCATCAGCGGCACGATCATCAATATCACGGCGCTTGGTTTAACAAGCTACTTGAACCGGCTGATCAAACCTTTCGACAGTGCAGGTACGTTCAAGTCATTCCGACCGCCGGCTGGTCTTGTGAATCTGCCTGGTGTAGGCTGGCTATTTGAAATGTTCACGGCTGTTGGTCCGATTGCCATGTTGACGGTTGTGCTGGTGCTCATTATTCAGGTCCTGCTTTTCCGCTCTCGCTGGGGTCTGCGGACGCGTGCTATCGGAGAGCACCCAAAGGCAGCCGATACTGTAGGCATTAACGTGATTCGTCTTCGTTATCGAAATGTTTTGATCGGAGGCATCTTCGCCGGTTTGGCGGGTGCGTATCTCACATTGGAAGCGACTGGTTCCTTTCAGAACAACATGACTGCCGGCCGGGGATTCATTGCCCTTGCCGCGATGATTTTCGGTCGTTGGACTCCTCTGGGCGCATTCGGGGGCGCGCTGCTCTTCATGGGTTCGCAAGCGATCGGTGTAGCGATCCGCCTCGCCCCGCCGGCTGGAAATTTGGGTACGTTCCTGGCGGGTATCCAGCAGGCGTATCCAAGCATCTATAATAACTTTTTTACGGGGTTGCCTTATCTGCTAACCATCATCGTGCTCGCAGGTGTTGTCGGCCGGAGCAGTGCCCCAGCTGCAGATGGCAAACCCTATGAGAAAGAAAGCTCCACGTGATCTCTTTGTGATCGCAAGATTGGTTGCTAGCTATTGGAATTAGATATGGAGTGGGAGTCGAATGGACTCCCATTTTTATTTTCAGGGAAAACAGCTTAGGAACAAAGGCCAAAAGAAGATCGTCTGTATTCGTATACCCCGCAGACTACATAAGAGAGCTGGAAGAAGCATGCGGGTGGACCCTGCTCGCTACACAAAAACGCTTATTAAAGAGGCGAGCGGGGTGTAAAATTGTCGCATCAAGTTAGGAGAAGAGAATGTTGAGAAGCATCCGTTTCATTTCCGTATTGTTCGCCATTATTTTTCTGCTCGCGGCTTGTAACCTGCCCTCCCGTGCGCCCGCCACCGAGGAGCCCAACGCGGTATTCACTGCAGCGGCTTTGACAGTACAAGCCATGTCCACCCAGGCAACACCGTTCAACACTCCCACGATTCCACCACCGCCTGCCACGAATACCGCAGTCAGCTTTCCTACATTGACCCGTGCTCCCTCGACCGCTGCTGTTCCCCCGACCGCCGCCTGCGACCTGGCATCCTTTGTTAAGGATATGTCCATCCCGGACGGTTCGGTCTTTACGCCTGGCGCTACCTTCACCAAAACCTGGCGTCTCGAGAATGCAGGGACATGCACCTGGTCGGGCTACTCGCTTGTCTTTGATAGTGGTGACGCGATGGGCGGCACCTCGCCGACCCCGATCGGAACCGTCAGTCCTGGCCAGGAGATCGATCTTTCTGTCAACCTGACCGCTCCGTCCACGCCCGGTAACTACCGCGGCTATTGGCGCATCCGGAATGCCTCTGGCGTGCTGATCCCTGTACTGGGTGGAACGCAAGGCAAAACTTTCTTTGTCGATATTAAGGTCGCAGTATCCAGCGCAGGTTTTGACTTCTACACGCGTGCCACCGACGCGAGTTGGGTTGGCAGCGCCGGTAACGTCACATTCGGCGGACCCGATACCGATGTCAAGGGCTTTGCCATGTATCGAAGCAGCCAAAAGCTGGAAGATGGATCCGCGCCGTCCAAGGTATTGGAAATCCATCCGCAGATGGTGGATAACGGCGTAATGACCGGTCTGTATCCTGCGTACACGGTGGTGGCCGGGGAACATTTCAGAGCCAAGATCGGGTTCCTCGCTAAGCCGGATGGCACTTGCGGAGTAGGAAATGTCAAATTCCAGCTGAACTACAAGGAAGCTGGCGTTCTTAAACCACTCGGTGAATGGACGGAAACCTGCGATGCGACATTGAAATCTGTCGATGTCGACCTCAGCACGATCGCCGGAAAGAATGTGCAATTTGCCCTGGCGGTCCTGGCAAATGGATCCGCAGACCAGGACTGGGCGGTCTGGGTCGCCCCAGAAATCCGACTCCCCTGATTTCCTGACACGCCCGGCACAGCGCCGGGCGTGTTTCATTAACAGGTATAATCCTAGACCTGCCCATCCCAAAGAGAAAGGATATTGAATGTCTGCGTTCCGAAGATATAAGCTTCTGGCGATGTTGGTCGTGTTTGTGTTGCTCATTTCTGCGTGTGGATCGTCAACGCAGGAGACCGCCGTAATCTCCACGGCGGTTGCTCAGACGGTCCAGGCGGGGACATCTTTGACTCAAATCGCCAGCCAACCGACGATCTCCCTACAAGTAACTGTTCCTGCTCCGACCGCCGAGACACCTGCATCCGCGATTTCACCTACCCTTGCACCCACGTTGGGCGCTGCGGCTCCCGCAGATCCTGACTGCGTTAAGGCATCACTGGTTAGTGAAAATCCACCGGATGGCGTCCTCTTGCAACCTGGTCAATCCTATTGGAAAACCTGGACGCTGCTCAATACCGGAACCTGCACATGGAATCGAGCCTATAGTCTGGTGTTCTGGAGCGGTGACCTGATGGGGGGACTCACTTCTTATCCGCTCGATGACGAGGTTTCGCCCAATGAACAAAAGGAAATATCCATTTATCTAAAGGCTCCCGATACGGAAGGGACCTTCACCGGTTATTGGCGCATTCAGACGCCTTGGAACTCCAACTTCGGTGTGGGCCCCTCCGATGAGCCATTTTACGTTGAGGTAAATGTATCAAACGATGCAGAACATGAATATGGAATCGCCGATGTTACCTACAAGCTTGTTCGTGAACCTGAAATCGGCTGCCCAACGAATGTTCGCTATACAGTCTATGCTACGATCTCCACCAACGGACCCTTTGATTTCGACTATTTTTGGAATCAGAGTGATGGTAACGAAAGTGGAGTCAAATCATTGGAGTTCACCGAAGCCGGGACCCAAACTCTCTCGCGAGAATGGATGATCGGGAAAGGCGACAGTCCTAATCCCCGCTGGATTGAGTTTGTGATGACTTCCCCCAAGTACCAGGAATTTGGAAAACAAACGATCTTGAACAATTGCCCCTAGCTTGCACCCAACTTTACCGAGGCATGGAAGACTAACCGAATAGCAGAATAGATGACCTCCTGCACCGCTGAAAACAGGTGACAGGAGGTCATCCTTTAGAGACAACACACCAAAGTGTATCGAAACGCTTGCAGTATAATCAACGCTCGTAAACTCACGGGTCCCCAACTTATTCGACCATTGCATCCGTTAAGCCTAGAACAATTTGCGATTCCTCGCGTCTACGATTCTGCCTGTAGAATAGAGTTCAATATAAATACATCCCTATGAAATCACCCTACGCTGCCAGTTCATGGAATCGACTTGTTGCGTTTCCGTGGCATTCTATTTTGATCGCTCTTTACGTTCCTCTGCAGTTGGGTGCTCACAACATCGGGCAAATTCCCCTAAATTACATTTATCGGTCGGTATTTCTGAGCAGCATTCTGGCACTTGTTCTCCTTATTATCAACCGACTACTTCTGCGGAACTGGAGCGCTGCGGGTCTGATCACATCCATTCTCTTGATCTTATTTTTTTCCTATGGACAGCTCTATAATTTTGTTCAAGATCTCGCGGTAGGTGGGTTTTTGATTGGGCGACATCGGTTTCTCGTTATCCTATGGCTGGTGATTGCATGTTTGGCATTATGGTGGGTGATAACAAAGCCTGCCAACTATTCTTCGCTGAACTCGACACTTAACTTGATTTCCTCCTTTCTGCTGGTGATGCCCATTTTTCAGCTGGGACTCTTTGAAATGCGATCCGCGAATTTGCAAGCTGCGGAGTTGGCAGAGAACACCACGAACCCAATTAATGTTCAGCCTCTTCAAAAAGCAGACGCTGCGCCGGCGCGCGACGTCTACTACATTATCCTCGATGCCTATGGCCGCTCCGACCTTCTGCAGGATGCCTTTGGTTTTGACAACTCCAGTGCCCTCGACGAATTAAAAAAAATGGGTTTTTATGTTGGGAGCTGTTCACAAAGCAATTATTCCAAGACCGACCTTTCCTTAAGTTCTTCCTTGAATATGGATTATTTACAGGATTTGGACCCGACTCTGACACCGGACAACATAGACCGGCTGCCACTCTGGGACTTGATCAAGAATAATAAGGTCTCCGCGATCTTTAAGTCACTTGGCTATAGAACCATTGCCTTTGAAACAGGCTTTGATTTCAGTCATCTCAATCATCTGGATGACTTTCTGAGCCCGCAACGTAAAGGCTTCAATGAATTCGAAATCCTCTACTTGCGCTCCACCATGGTTCGTTTGCTGGATGATGCGGGTTTATTAGCCCGTTATCATTACACGGCTGAGGATCGAAAGAGGGATCTGATCCTGTTCGATCTCGACCAATTAGAGAAAATGCCTTCTCTCCCGGGACCCAAGTTTGTGTTTGCCCATCTCGTCATCCCGCACCAGCCTTTTGTGTTCGGGCCGGATGGCGAGCCGTTTGTTATCCCTGAGCGGATCCATAAAGGCACCACGTATTACACAAAGAAGGATTACGAGCTGGGATATGTCAATCAGGCAATGTTCATCAGCGCGCGTATTGTCCCGGTGCTAAAAAGCATCATTGAAAATTCATCTGTTGCGCCCATCATTATCATCCAGGGCGATCACGGCCCAAGCCACATTGATCAAACAACCCGCATGGGCATTCTCAACGCTTACTATTTCCCGGATGCAAAAGCCGAACTCTATCCGAGTATCACGCCTGTAAATTCTTTTCGCATGGTATTCGACACCTATTTTGGCGCTGATTACAAACGTCTCGAGGATAGAAGTAATTTTTCCGAATATCCGCGTGCATACGACTTCACATTCGTCCCGAATCAATGTGCGGTTCAGCCCTGATCATACGCTTCCATATATGAAAAAAATTACGGCCCTCGTCCCCATGCGCCACCATAGCCAGCGTGTCCCTGGCAAGAATTATCGTTAGCTCGCGGAAAAGCCTCTCTTCCATTACATTCTTGAGACGTTGTTGAGAGTGCCCGAGATTCAGCAAGTGGTGGTGGATACGGATTCTGAACCGGTGATGGATGGGGTACGCCGCTCCTTTCCGGACGTAAAGCTAATTCCGCGTCCCGAACATCTCCGCGCCGATGACGTTCCGATGAATGACATCCTCGTGTACGATGCTGAGCAAATGGAATCGGATTTCTATCTGCAAACACACTCTACCAATCCACTCTTGAGGGCGGAGACCGTTTCTAGTGCGATTCAGGCATTTTTACTGACTTACCCCAAATATGATTCCCTGTTCTCGGTGACCCGCTGGCAGACGAGATTGTATTTCCAGGATGGACGCGCCATTAATCACAATCCGCGCGAACTGATCCAAACGCAGGACCTGCCCCCAATCTATGAAGAGAATTCCTGCCTGTATTTATTCACCCGCGACAACCTGGTCAAATGGCATCACCGCATCGGAGAAACCCCCTTAATGTTTGAGATTCCCGCCGAAGAAGCCTGGGACATCGACGATGAGCTGGATTTCGAGATTTGCGATTTTCTGTTGAGAAAGAAAATAAGCTGATATGAGAAAGCCATTTCATCCTATTACTATAGGGATGTATCCGGTCTTGATGTTATTGGCAGCTAACGTTTCCCAGGTAAAGTTTGCCGATACCTTGCGGGTATTTTACGCTTCTCTTTTAATCATAATCTTTATCTCTCTTCTTTCTTACCTCCTCATTCGTAACTGGCAAAAAGCAGCACTGCTTGCTTCCCTGTTCCTTATTTTTTTCTTTTCGTACGGTCATGTATATTCTCTGCTGCAAGATGTGTCTATCGGTTCATTCACCATTGGTCGCACGCGCGTTCTCCTGCCTCTCTACCTCATTTTGTTAGCTGTATTCATTTGGTGGATATTAAGCCGGACGAAAAATGTCCGCGGCCTAACCGAAATATTTAATATCGCCTCGCTGGTGCTGGTGATATTTCCAATTTACACGATTGCCTCCTACACAGTCAAAGCAGAGATGATCCGGTCCTCCCAGCAGGCTGAAGTACCTGTGGAATTATCGCAAAGATTTCAAGGGGAACCTCCCAGTATTTACTACATTGTTCTCGATATGCATGCCCGGACCGATGTGTTGCAAAAAATCTATCAATACGACAATTCCTGGTTTATCGATGCGCTAAAAGAGAAAGGTTTCTACATCGCGGATCAAAGCACGAGCAACTATAGCTCCACCCTGCAGTCCATCTCTTCTTCACTGAACATGGAATATATCAATTATCTTGAGGATGTTTACGGTGCCGATTCCAGCAACAGGGAGCCCCTGGGTTTATCACTGTCGCAAAATAAAGTAATGAAACTGTTCCAACAGATGGGCTATAAGCTCGGCGCGTTTCCCACCGACGATTTCTATACGGAATTCCGCAGTGCAGATGAATACGTCAAGCCAACACCCGAGGAGGTCCGCCGTTATCAGAATGTTTGGTCGCTAAATTCATTCGAGGGGCTATTTCTGCAAACCACTCTTGCGCGCATGCTGTTTAATCTGGGTTTTCTTTCTTCCGATGCGACATCGGTCATCACCCTCGAAACACCTTATCAGCTTCACCGGCTGACCGTTCTCAATACTGTCGATCATTTACCCGATTTCGCGCGTAAAAAAGAACCCTATTTTGTGTTTGCGCACATCGTCTCTCCGCACCCGCCCTACATATTTGGTCCGAATGGGGAGGAGATTGCTCATGATCAGCCATTTTCCCTGTCGGGTCCTGCCCGGCAGAATGGAGGCCCAAAATATCAGAAGCTTTATATTGATCAATTGAAGTATACAGATGAAATCATCTTAAAAGCAGTGGATAAAATTCTCTCAGAGTCAAAGACCCCGCCCATTATTATTATTCAAGGCGATCATGGTCCGGTCAGTTATCTGGGCGAGCAGGAAGTTGCCAAGAGCAATATGAAGGAACAACATTCGATTTTGAATGCCTATTATTTCCCCGGGCAAAAGTATGACCTTCTCTACAAGACGGTCACTCCAGTAAACTCTTTTCGGATCATACTGAATACATTTTTTGACGGGCATTATGAAATGCTGCCGGACAGAAATTACTTTTTACCGCACGCCCGACCCTATGATTTCACGGATGTGACGGATCGTGTACAAACCGATCCTTTGCTCCCCTGACTCCGATGCCTGATTCCACTTTGATTTAGGTAATAACCAATAAAGTATTGATGAACAGAATGCGTGGCGTTATAAAAATAGTAGCTAAATGGTTTTCCATTCCCTGGTATTTTCTTGTTTTTAGTGCTTACCCAATCCTGGCATTATTGGCATTTAATGTAGGTCAGGTCAAGGTTGTCTCGGGTTGGCGTCCCTTTGTCTTATCCATCCTTTTCAGTGGGTTACTTTTTCTACCCCTGCAATTATTCCTGAGAAATGCATATCGCGCTGCCTTTCTCACCACCTTGTGGCTGGCGCTATTCTTCTCCTACGGTCATATTTATCTCAAGCTGGCGGAAAAATGGGGAAAAATCAACCTGACGCCGTATATGTTAACGGCCTGGTTTGTGTTGGCTGTCCTATTTGCGGTCTGGGTAACGCGTCCGCGCTTCGCATTCCGGGACGCTGCCTTGGCATTGAACGTGGTGGCGCTGGGGCTGGTGATCACTTCCCTGGTCCAGCTCAACTCCAGCGTCCCGAAAAGGAACGGGCATTACGTCGCCGCAAAAAATGCACCATTACAGAATCTGACGCGTCCTCAAAATCCACCGGATGTTTATTACTTCATTCTGGATATGTATACACGTGCGGACCTGTTGAAGCAGGCGTATAACTACGATAATAGCAGCTTTATCCATGATCTGGAATCGCGCGGATTTTATGTAGCACAATGTAGTCAAAGTAATTACACGCGCACCGAGATTTCGTTGACTTCCTCCCTGAACCTTTCCTATTTACAGGGTTTGGATCCGAAGTTTGACGATCCGCAAAGCATTTCGCGCACCAAGTTATGGGATGCGCTTAAGCACAACGCAGTTCGTTACCAGCTTGAGAGCCTGGGATACAAAACGATTTCGTTTGCCAATGGTTTTGCCTGGAGCGAATGGGACGATGCAGACTTGTTTCTGACACCGCCACCTTTCTCTTCGGGGATCACGGAATTTGAAATCCTATTCATGCAAACTACGCTGGCTCGTACAATCGAAGATTTCGGTTGGCTGGATTTCGATCAGATTAGCGGTCAAAACTTCCGTGACCGGGATATGACCGTTTTCCATAGCATGAAGAGAATTGCCAAGATGCCGGGACCGAAGTTTGTTTACACTCATATGATCATGCCGCATCCACCTTTTGTCTTTGGACCGCAGGGGGAATACACCGACCCGGCGGAGTTCTGGAATGACAAAAAACAGTATCCAGCCGGTAAGTTCGAGCGCGGCTATACCAATCAGGTGACATTTCTCAACCATCAATTGCTGGATATGATCGATACGATCCTCGCTGAATCGAAAACGCCACCCATCATTATCTTACAGGGCGACCATGGTCCCTGGCTGCAACCGAACCCTCAGCATTTTTTCATTTTGAACGCCTATTATCTGCCGGATCATAACGATCAGCTTTACCCGCAGATGTCCCCGGTGAATTCTTTCCGTTATATCTTCAATAGCTACTTTGGCGGCAAGTATAATATGCTCCCCGATATCACCTATTTTTCGCCGGTGCCAAAGCTTTATAACTTCTCCGTGGTGGAAAATCCGTGCAGGAAATAATTGTGATTGCAGAACGCATGATTGGAAAAATACAGTCTCTGCCTTTTTACCCCGTCTTATTGATTGCCTATCCCGCTGTTGCATTGATGGGAATAAATATCAATGAGGTCGAACCCGTCTTCCTCTGGCGGCCCTTGGTCGTTCTGCTATTGACCGCAGCCGTCCTGCTCGTCCTTCTTCGCTTTCTGCTGAAAGACTGGCATCGTGCGGCCCTTCTTTTGTCGTTCATGATTTTCCTGTTCTTTACCTACGGACATCTTTATCTGTACCTGAAGAAAATTGAAATTGCTGGAATCATCATCGGGCGACATCGCTTAATGCTTCCGGTATGGATCGGGTTGGCTATTCTGGCAGCCTGGTGGCTGGTGCATGTTTTGCAAGATCCAAAACCTGTCACGCCGATCTTAAATATGATCTCTATTTTCCTGTTGATCTATCCTTCCTTTCAGATCGCTTCGTATGTGGTCCAGAGGCAGAGGACAGAAAAAGCTGCGCGGGCTGCCGCGCAGGCACAAGCTGCCTCCTTGCCGCTGGGTTACGCCCCGGATATTTATTATATTATCCTGGATGCCTATGGACGCCAGGATGTCTTGAATGAGATGTTCGGTTATGACAATTCTCCGTTTATTGATTTCCTTCAGTCCAAAGGTTTCTATGTTCCGGAGTGTTCGCAGAGCAATTACGGACAGACGATGTTGTCTCTCACTTCGTCGCTGAATTACGATTACCTCGATTCACTAACAGACCAATTGACTGCTAATACCGATCAGCGCGCGCCATTGCGCGCTTTGGGACAATATAACAAAGCCAGACAATTTCTAAAATCCCAGGGATACAATATCGTTTCTTTTGCTACTGATTTCCCGGTCTCAGAATGGAAGGATGCCGATTATTTCCTCAGCCCGCCGGCAACAGGCATGCGCGACTTTGAGATCATGCTTGCACAAACCTCCGCCTGGCGTATCCCGATGGATATGACGAATGAGTCTCCTGAGAAGCGGT
>DATHUN010000422.1:0-7280 GCA_035462205.1 Anaerolineales bacterium | reverse complement strand
TAAAACGTTCGCCACCTCCCTGTTGTCTGATTTTTCTACCCTCGCGCAGCGGGCTGAGTCTTTCTTCGAGGAGATGAATTTCAATTTCCTGTACGACCCGAACCGCCGCGTCTTTCATATTGGCTACAACGCCGAGTCCGGCCGCCTCGATCCAAACTATTATGACCTTCTGGCATCGGAAGCGCGTATTGCCAGCCTGATCGCGATCGCGCGCGGCGATGTTCCCCAAAATCATTGGTTATATCTTGCCCGTCCGCTTACGGAGTTTGACGGAAAACGGGCTCTACTCTCGTGGAGCGGGACAATGTTCGAGTATCTCATGCCGAATCTGTTCGTGGAGAGTTATCCCAATACGCTCATCGACCAGAGCTCGCGCGTCGCTGTCGAGCAACAGATTGAATATGCTTCTGAAAAGAGAATTCCCTGGGGCATCTCCGAATCGAGCTATTACAATTTCGACTCGGCACAGATTTACCAGTATCAGGCGTTCGGCGTTCCTTATCTCGGCTATAAACGCGGACTTTCCGATAACCTGGTGGTCGCGCCGTATGCATCCATTTTAGCGCTGGCCTACATGCCACAGCAGGTGCTGCAAAACCTGGCTTGGTTTGAAAAACATAAAATGTGGGGACTCTATGGCTTGTATGAATCGGTGGACTTCACCCCCGAGCGGTTAAAGATCGGTGAGCATTTCGCCATCGTGCGCACCTATATGGCGCATCACCAGGGCATGATCATGCTCTCTCTACACGGGCGCATTTTCGACAAACTTATGGTACGCCGCCTGCATGCTGACCCACGCATCAAGAGTGTGGAGCTTCTACTGCAGGAAAATACTCCGGTCAATGCACCCACAGAGCACCCCCGCCCACAAAATATGGAAACCCGGCAGGGCACCTTCGCCAGGATTCCGCTGGACTCCTGGCGCGTATCAGCCGATGCGCCCTATATGCAAGTCCATACTCTTTCCAATGGCAACTACACAGTGTTGATCACTGCCTCGGGTTCCGGGTTTAGCCGCTGGAAAGATTTTGATCTCAGCCGTTGGCGCGCCGATCCGACACTCGACGATTGGGGACAATGGATCTATGTCGAGGATCGTTTGACGGGAAAGCTATGGTCAGCCACTCCACAACCCACCATGATTACACCCGACCGCAGTGAAACGTCGTTCTTCCCGCACCGCGTCGAATTCGAACGACAGGATGGCGACATCGTGATGCGCACGGCCATCGCAGTTGCCGCGGACGATGTGGAGGTCCGCCGTATCACGGTCACTAATCACGGCAATCAGTCTCGCATCTTCGCTTTTACCAGTTACATGGAGGTCATCTTGGCGCAGCAATCGGTCGATCAGCGCCATCCCGCCTTCAATAACATGTTCATCGAAAGTGAATATCTTGAGACAGAAGGCTGCCTGCTCTTCCACCGACGCCCGCGCTCGGCAGACGAAACTCCAGTGTACTTGGCGCACTTCTTCATCAGCAATCATGAACATGTTGAACGATCCGGTTTTGAAACCGACCGCAGGCAGTTCCTGGGACGCGGATGCACCGATAAACTCCCCGGTGTTTTCTCCGTCGAGGATCAAGCTTCTCTACTTTCGGGCAAAACAGGAGCGACACTGGATCCCATTTGCGCGCTACAGGCCGAGATTGCCATGTCCGCCTATGAGACGGCACAAATCGCGTTTGTCACGCTCGCAGCTGCATCTCGTAAGGATATACTACAACTGGTGTACCGTTATCGCCGCTGGTCACAGGTCAGCCGCGCCCTCGCGGATGCACGTACACGCGCTGAAGAGGAGATTTCGCGGCTGAGCATTACGTCAAAAGAGATCGAGCGCTACCAGAAATTGCTTTCGCCCTTGATCTATTCCGCGGCGGAGTTACGCGCCAACCCGGCTGTGCTGGCATCGAATACGCTCAGCCAGCCCGGCTTGTGGACCTTTGCGATCTCGGGCGATTATCCAATTCTGTTGCTGCGCGTGAAAGAAGATGATGATATCAATTTGCTGGGGGAAGCCCTGCACGCTTACACCTATTGGCGCCGGCGCGGCTTAATGATCGACGTGGTTGTGCTCAATCGCCGCGCTACCGGCTATGACGATGATTTGCAGGGAAAAATACAACGCACCATTGCCCGAACAGGCAACGTGGACCGGATCAACAAACGCGGTGGCATCTTTATCTTGCGTGAAGACCAGATGAGCGAGCAGGAGCGCATCCTGCTGCAGACGACTGCCCGCGTCGTCTTAGATAGCGAGGCGGGTACGCTCGAAGCGCAGTTATCCAAGCTGGATGTGAATCCGGTGCGGCTGCCGCGCTTCGTCGGCGTCGAGGAATCGGCGCCTGAGACCTCGCCGGCGATCCCGCGACCTGCCAATTTGTTGTTTGATAACGGATTCGGTGGCTTCACCCCCGATGGACGCGAGTATGTGATGTACCTAGAGCCCGGTCAATGGACGCCCGCGCCCTGGGTCAACGTTATCGCCACACCGGAGTTTGGCTGCATTGTCTCCGAAACGGGACTCGGCTGCACGTGGGCGCACAACAGCGGCGAGAACCGCATTACGCCATGGCGCAACGATGCGGTCAGCGATCCGCCGGCGGAAGCAATTTATTTGCGCGATGAAGATAGCGGAGATACCTGGTCCCCAACGCCGTTGCCCACCCGGGCGGATGCACCTTATCTCATCCGCCATGGGGCCGGCTATTCTATTTTCCAGCACACCAGTCACGGGTTGGAACAGACCGTGCGGGTGTTCGTGGCTCCCCAAACGCCGGTTAAAATGATCCAAGTCAAATTAGAGAACATCGGTACGCGCATCCGCCGGATCAACACCGCTTTTTTCGCAGAATGGGTCCTGGGAACCACACATGAAAATTCTGCGCCCTATGTAGTTCCGGAGTTTGCATCCAGCCAATTCGCCCTACTGGCGCGCAATCCTTATAATCCAGATTTCCACGAATATGTTGCTTTCCTAGCCTGCACCCGCGAGCCCAGTGCCATCACCGCCGACCGCGAGGAATTTCTCGGCACGCATGGCAGTTATGCTCGTCCGGCTGCCGTGGAACGCGTGGGCATGACTCCGCGCGTTGATGCTGGCGTCGATCCGTGTGGCGCGATGCAGGTCCTCTTATGGCTCCGGCCCGGCGAAACGAAAGAAGTGACGTTCCTGCTCGGCGAGGGCAAGAATCGCTCCGAGGCGGAGCAAATTATTAGCCAGTATCAGGATATCCGCTGCGTGGAAGCAGCCTGGGAGGAGCTGGGAGCATTCTGGGACGACACGCTTGGTGACGTTCATGTGGACACACCGAACCAGGCGATGGATATTTTGCTGAACCGCTGGCTGCTCTATCAATCGTTGTCGGCACGTTTTTGGGGCCGGACCGGTTTTTACCAGTCGAGCGGTGCATTTGGCTTCCGCGACCAGTTACAGGATTCGATGGCTTACGTTCATACCAAGCCAGAAATTGTTCGGGCACATTTGCTAGAAAGTGCCCGCTATCAATTTGAACAGGGAGATGTATTGCACTGGTGGCATCCGCCAGGTGGGCGCGGATTGCGCACGCGCTGCTCTGACGACCTGCTCTGGCTGCCTTTCGTGACCGCCCATTATGTAGAGTCCACCGGGGATTGGGGAATTCTCCAGGAAAACGTTCCCTTCCTCAGCGCCGAGCCGCTGAAGCCAGAGGAGCATGAACGCTATGGACAGTTCCCCTCCGTCACAGAGGGTACTCTGTATGATCACTGTTGCCGTGCCCTTGCCAAAGGGACAACGGCTGGTCCGCATGGAATTCCACTCATGGGCGCACACGATTGGAACGATGGCATGAACCTGGTAGGCGTCAAAGGTCGAGGCGAGAGCATCTGGCTGGGCTGGTTCCTTGCAGCGACATTGAACGACTTTGCCCATATCTGTGAAGGATTAAAAGATTCGGAGCGCGCCGAAGGATACCGCAAGCAGGCAGAGAAAATCAGCAAAGCGATCGAAGCAGCCGCCTGGGATGGCGACTGGTACCGCCGCGCTTATTATGATGATGGCTCCCCGCTAGGCTCCAAAGAAAACCACGACTGCCAGATCGATTCCATTGCGCAATCGTGGTCGGTGATTTCCAAAGGCGGCGAGGCAGCGCGTGCGGCGCGGGCGATGGAGTCGGTTTATGAGAGGCTGGTGGATCACGAGGATGAACTGGTGGAACTGCTCACTCCACCTTTCGACAAGACGCCGCGCAGCCCCGGTTACATCAAAGGCTACCCGCCCGGCATTCGCGAGAACGGCGGGCAATATACTCATGCAGCATTATGGGCAATTTGGGCATTTGCCGAGCTTGGCCAAGCCGACCGAGCGCATGAGTTATTCGATCTCATCAACCCAATTCATCACGCCGACGCAGGAGACCAGGTAGAGCAATACCGCGTCGAGCCGTATGTCGTCGCGGCGGATGTATATAGCACCCCACCTCACAACGGTCGCGGCGGATGGACGTGGTACACCGGCTCGGCGAGCTGGATGTATCGATTGGGCATGGAGCGGCTGCTAGGTATCACCCGCTTTGCCGATCATCTTGAAATCCACCCTCGCATTCCCAGCACTTGGAAGGAATACCAGATCAATTATTGCTATGGCAACACCTTGTATCACATACGCGTCGTGAACCCGAATGGCGGCACGAGTGAAGTCAGTCAGATTGAGATCAATGGAAAGAGGCTGGCAGGGTTTGAAATCCCCTTAGGAGATGATGGCCGGGCCCATGAAGTCGTAGTGACGATGCAATAGAAGCAACGATGCTGAATCGAACAAACAGTAGATTATCTCCTGTCTGACAGTTGCTTGAGCTCCTCGACTTCCTTTGTAGTGAGGTATCGCCATTGCCGCGCTTTTAAATTCCCCAATCGCAAAGATCCAATCCGAACGCGGACAATCCGCACAACAGGCAGGCCGAGTTGTTTGCATATTTCCCGGATCTGCCGCTTTCGACCTTCCCCCATCACGACACGAAGCCAAGCGCCCTTTCCCTGGGCACTCTCAAAACGGACATCGGCTGGAGCAGTCCTGAAGCCATCTTCCAACACGACACCGCGCTTCCATGCTTCCAGTTGAGCACTGTCGGGGCGTTTTGCGATTAGAACCCGGTACTCTTTGCTGTGTCCATATTTGGGATGAGTAAGGCGGTTGGTAAGTTCACCATCATTGGTCATCAGGACGAGGCCTTCACTCTCAAAGTCCAGTCGCCCTACCGGATAAAGGTGTCCAGGCACGTCGACGATATCGCGTACAGTTTGCCGCTCATCCCCGCGTTCGTGTTCAACCGTTGACAGTACGTTGCGCGGTTTATGCAGGGCAATATACATCAACTGCTCAGCAGCGCCGATGGATTTGCCATCGACGGTTATTTTGTCAGTGTGGGGATCAGCTTTTTGACCAAGGGTGGCAAGCTGCCCATTGACTCGGACACGACCCGCCGAAATAAAGTCTTCGCAAGCACGACGGGATCCGTATCCCGCTTGTGCCAAGATTTTTTGTAGTCGCTCAGCCATAGATAGCAATTATAACCGGACGATAAGCATAAGCCGAAGGATATGTTGGTGTAAGAGCAAGGCCGTTAATCAATTTTCATCGTGGTATCTTGAAAAACGATCTTGCCGGCAAAAATCGTTAATTCGCAGCGCATTTCCTTGAGGTCAGGAGTTGCCATCTGATACGGATTCCGATCCCAAACAGCCAGGTCGGCATACTTTCCCACTTCGATGGACCCAATCTTGGTTTCGAGGAACATCTGGCGCGCCGCCCAGATCGTCACGGCTCGCAGCGCGGTTCTCACATCCACAGCTTCGTCGCGGCCGAACGGATCCCCACCGTATATATTCAATGCCGGTTGTCGGGTAACCGCAGCCCAGATACCGTAGCGCGCCGGAAATGGTGTGACGCTGTAATCGGAACCGTTCGCCCAAAGAATGCCCTTTCTTTGGAAGGTTGCGAACGGATTGAGTCTGCGCGACCTTGATCCAAAATTGCCAGCGTACGTATCTCCAATCCACCATGTAAACGTGGCGGAGGGCTCGGGGTAGCCAGCATCATAATCGCGCTGGAGGGCAGCCATGCTATCGAGCGCGTGCTCCGTCGGAATGTTGCAATGAATGATGGCGTGACGTAATCCGTGCTTGGGATTTCTTCGTATCGCGTCCGCGTAACTATCGACAACAAGATCAATTGTCCGGTCGCCGATCGCATGAGTACCAATATGCAGGCCCGCATCGTGGTACATGCTTATCATCTTGCGAAGGGTATCGGGATCAATGTTTGGATAGCCCCGATTGCCTTGATCTTTACCCATGAAGTCCACATTCCAGTCGTCATACAGCCAGGCGGTTCGGGCGCCGCCACTGCCGTCGGCATATAACTTGACGCCTCCTGCAATGAGATGATCATGGCCGGTCGCATCATATCTCTGGATGATTGCAGCTCGTTTTGCAATCAGCTCCTGCGCCTCGTCAGTAGATTTTCCTCCGTACCAGAGTGTGAATACCCGCACCGGTAGAACATCACTCGCCAGTACTCGCTGATAGGCATCCCAGGTTTGGTATGAGATCTCGGGATCCTTAACACCTGTCATTCCCTCGGCGTTGAACGCCCTCGCCATATCCCGGATTCCCCGCTCTATTTCGGCCGAGGAAAGCGGAGGAATTAAAGCAGCAACCAGGTCCTGTGCCGATTCTTTAAGGACTCCAGTGGGATCACCACCAGGGTCATGTTCAATTGTCCCACCGGACGGGTCTGGCGTTTCCCTCTGAATACTTGCTAACCGAAGCGCGACACTGTTTGCTACGCCATAGTGTCCCGTCGTATGGCTGAGCCAGACTGGATGCTCCGGCGCAATTTCATCGAGATCCTGAACTGTAATTAGACGACGTTCGGAGAATTTGCCTTCATCCCAACTCCGTCCTTGAATCCACTGGCCAGGTGGCAGTTCGCGCGCCAATCTAGCAATGTCTTCCAGCGCATCTTTAATGCTCTTTACGCGCGGATAACTTAAATCAAGGATATCCAGGCGATTAAATTGGCTCGGGCTAAAGTGGGCATGTGCGTCGAGCAATCCCGGTGTGACGGTGCGGCCATCGAGGTCTATGCGCCGCGTCGGTGGGTTCGGAAGCGAATCGATGAAGCTTGTACTGCCCACCGCGATGATTCGGTCGCCCTGAATGGCAACCGCCTCGACGACACGGTCGCTCGCGTCAAGTGTGAGAATCGTGCCGTTAACGAGGGTTAGGTCAAG